>DATAPK010000278.1:0-6592 GCA_036265245.1 Tepidisphaeraceae bacterium
AAGCCACGCATCCCGATGCGACCGGGCGGGATACATCGATCGATTTTAAGCGTGTGACCGAGGCGTATCACAGAATGGCCAGGCGCGGGCCTTGGTGTGCAACACCTATTTGCGCAAAAAACCGCGATGTCGAGCCATTAAGAACGGTGAAGCCCGCTAAACCTGCTAAGCCGGCAGAGCCCGTGGAATATCCCACCCCCGGAAGTGTGCGACCCACGCTTTATCCTCGAACCGATCGCAGTAATTCCCACGGCGAGCAACTCGGCGAGGCCGTCATCTTCCGGCTCGGCCCGGATCATCTGGAAGCGCTCAAAAAAGGCGACATCGCAATCTCATTAAACGTCTTCTCGCTCGGCGGAATCGAAAAGCGAAAATCATTCGTCGTCCCCGCCCAAACCGCCGATGGAACCCGCCTCCAATATTCCGGCTGGCGTTTCGGCCAGCGCTCAAACTGCGGCAGGGTTTGTATCCAAATCTGCCACGCCGCCCCCCTCAAGCCCGCAGCAGTGCCCATACGGTAAAATATCGAACACGAATCCGATTTGATCCTTATTCGCAACATCGACACCGGGCTTGCCACTTCAGTGGCAAGCAAACCGTGAGATTTTCAGCGACGCGCCCCACGCATTGATTCGAAGTCAAAAATAAAGCGTGAGGGCAGCAACGTATAAGGATCGAAAATCCCCCCGATCAATCCCCGCCCGCATCATCCGTAGGAAGCAAAACCGAATCCTTCTTATCCACCGGAAGCGCCTTATCGTCGCAAATCCCGCCGTCACCAATGCCCGCCGTATAAATATTGTCCCTGAATCCGCCCGGATGCATCGCGCCGCAGTAGGGCGTCGTCTGAAACTCAACATGCCCGTCACCATACACAACATTTTGCCCGCGATTCTGGTGATTGTTGGAATTCCCCGCGCGCAATTTCAAAGCCGGCGCATTGTGTGTCGGCCCCGTCACATTGTTCGGCGGATTCGATCCGCCGCGCGTCCCCGGATTGATGTCCGCAAAAAGCGCAAAATCCGTGCTGAACGTGCTTCGCCAATTAAATCCATCGCGCTCTCCCGCCGGCGTCGGATAAGGCGCCGCCATCGAATAACTGCAATTATCAGGAATCCGCTCCCAGTTGCTCGACAACTGCGGATCAACCTGGCTCGACCACGGCACGCTGGGCGTCGATGGGCAAATAAACAGCAGCGGCGAAAGATGCATCGACTTCATCAGCAAAAACATCGCCGCCGGCACGTTGTTCTGGCTCACGTAATGCGATGTGCTGAACGTATCCGGAATCATGTACCCCGCATCGTCCAGTTGAAGTTTGTTTCTCGTGTCGTCGTAAATCGCCCGCGGAAATCCATGGTTGCGCTCGTTGTTGCTGTAATAAATCAACCCGAGATGAAGCTGCCGGAGATTATTCGCGCATTGCACCCGCAGCGCCTGCTCCCGCGCACGCGATAGCGACGGCATCAGTATTCCAACAAGCACTGCGATAATGCCAATGACCACCAAAAGCTCGACGAGTGTGAATCCAACACGAAATCTTTTCAAAGCCGATCCTCCTGCCTGCGAATCCATTCGTTCACGAAAACAATCCTTTGCGGTGATACTCCCCTAGCCGGTAATAAAGCTTGCGAACACTGATCCCCAACTCCGCCGCCGTCGCCGAGCGATTCCCCTGATGCTTGCGAAGTACACTGAGGATATGCCTGCGTTCGACATCCTCCATCGAAGCGTTCGCCTCTTCCTCATTCACACCCGCGTTCGGATCTTCTTGCGGAAACGCCGGCAGAACGCGCGCCACCGGCTCGATCTTCAGCGTCGGGTCGGTCGAAGCCGCCGCCTCGCTCACAATCTGCGTCTTGCGCCGCTGCCGCGCCCGCGACATCGCCGTCTCCAGCGTGCCCAGGGTGCAAGGCTTCGACAGAAACTCAACGACATCCAGATGAATCGCCTTCCTCGCCGCGTCCAAATCTCCAAAACCGGTGAGGATAATCACTGGAACATCCATCTGCTGCTGCCGGATCGTCTCAAGAAACTCGATCCCGCCCACGCCCGGCAAATTCAAATCCAAAATCAGCACATCGAACGATTTCTCCGCCAAAACCTTCTCCGCGCTCTCCGCCGACCCCGAAAACGTCGCCACAAATCCCATTTCCGTCAGCGCTTCCGAAAGCATCTTCCGCACCCGCGGATCGTCTTCGACAACCAACACATCCTTCCCCGAAGTCAGCACTTTATGCGGCGATGATGCTGATAAATTCGACGACATAATCAATTCTTGCCTCCACTCAAAGGAACGCTCTGCACATAAATCATTCGGTCGCCATTGCCATTGTTCGCTGGTGCGTCCCCATTGCTTTGCACGATGGCGCGCGCAGGCAAACTCACCGTAAACCGGCTTCCGCGCCCCGGCCCAGCGCTATGAGCGGTGATCTGCCCGCCATGATTCTCAACAATTGCATGCGTGATCGACAAACCAAGCCCCGTCCCCGGTTCGCCCACGCCGCGCTTCGCCGTAAAGAACGGCTCAAACACATTCTGAAGCGTCTGCACGCTCATCCCTTTGCCGTTGTCCTCAATCGAAACTTCCACCCATCCATTCGCCCGCCTCCCGCTCACCCGCACCTCGCCGTTGCGCGACGGAACCGCCTCCAGCGCGTTGATGATCAGGTTCAACAGAATCTGCTTCATCTCCGTTGGATTGGCGGTGACTTCTAACGGATCGCTCGCGTTAAAATCAACCAGGACTTTTCGATCGCGATAATTTTTCAATCCTTTGGTGAGGACGGTCACTTGCCGGGCCACCTCGTCGAGACGAACCACCTGCCGCCCGTCGCCGCCGCCTCGCGCCAGCGACAGCAATCGCGTCGTGATCTCTTTGCAGCGAAACGCTTCGTCCCGAATGATGTTCTGGGCATCGAGCGCGCGCGAAAGCGATTTCGCTTCCTCCTCCGCCTCCGCATCTTCCGATGCAAAATCCCCATCGCCGCCGTTCATCACCCGCGCCAGCGCCTTGGTCGCAAGCTCCGCATATCCAGAAATCACCGTCAGCGGATTATTGATCTCATGCGCCACGCCCGCCGCCAGAAAACCCACGCTCGCCAATCGTTCCGACCGCACCAGCTCCCGGCTGCGCGCAATCACCTTCTCTTCCAGATTCTGATAAAGCTCCGCCAATTCCTTCGCCAGCCCATTGAACAGCGCCGCCAGATCCTTGAATTCGCCGCTCCCCTGCGCGGTGATTTGCTGCTTGCAATCCCGCGCCACGCTACTCCGCATCTCCTCGCGCAGCCAAAGCAGCGGCCTAACCAGCGCGCGATATTGCGAATAATGAATTAACGCCGAAATGATCAGCACAATCAGCAGCCAAAGGCATGTCCATTCAATTCGCGAAAGCAACCGATCCGCCGCCCCAGTGATTTGCCGCCGCGCCGACCCCGGCACCAGCTTCGCCGCCGTCAGCAGCGATTGTCGAACCTTCTCCAACTCCGCAGCCGCCACTTCCGCCGCCGCCGCCGAACTCTTCACATCCATTTTGCCGCTCGACTGCTGCGTCGCCGCATTCAAATGCTCCGCCGCCGCCAGCCCCTCCCCAAGCTCGGTCGATCCATCCCCGCCGTCTACTCCTTCCGCCATCCGCAACTCGCGAACGATCTCAACGACCTCTTTCTGAATCGGATCGAAATACCGAAGATCCCGATACGTCCCCGCCTCACTGCCGCGCAGCACGTCGCGCAGCCACGCCACCTGCACGGCGGTCGATTCCGCCCGATCCATCGCGTCATACTCCGCCGCCGTTGCTTTCGCCGCGTTGCGAAGGGCGACCAAATTCCAAATCGAAACCGTGCCCAGGACCACTACCCCGACAACCAGCAGGAGGGAAAACAGAAAGAATTTGCTCTTGATTGCCATGGGTTTTCGCTAGGCCAAAATAGACTTGGGTTGTCCCGTTTAATGCCCTCTGCAGATATTGCAGTTCTGTAAATCATACCCAAATGAATCGGCACAAAAAATTCGCAAATTAAAGATAAGCCTCTACTGTGAAATATCTTACATCCCGCCCTCACGCTGCCTTCCCGCCCCCTCCGCCGGAGCCGCCGCCCCCTCCGCCCGCAGCGCCGCCCCCTCCGCCCCCCGTCGCGCCGCCCCCTGTGGCAGGGGCGGAAACGAGAATCGCCACCGAGCCCGTCAACAACGAGTTCGTCGTATCAGTCAGTTTCAAAATCTGTGATCCAACCGTGCTCAACGTCACGCTAAAGGTATGAACGCCCGCATCACTCGCACTGAAAGTGTAATCCGACGGCAAGCCCGCGTTGACGCTATCAGTCATATGAACCTTGCCGCGATACCCCGTGACGACATTCCCGAACGCATCCACGGCAGCAACCGTCATCGTGAACGATTTCCCCGAAATCGCGCTCGCCGGCGGCGTCATAACAAAGTGCGTCGCCGCCGCCGACGTGACAACGATGTTCGCAATCGTGCCAGACAAACCCGGATTCGCGCTATCCTGCACCCGAATCGATTGCGTGCCCGCCGTTTTAAGTGTCGCCGAGAAAACATGCGTTCCCGCGTCCGCCGCGCTAAACGTATAACTCGCCGGCAAACCTGCCTGCACGTCCGTGCTGCTGAATTGCACCGTGCCGGTGTAATTGTGAAGGAGATCTCCGGCGATGTCTTGGAGGGAAACCGAGAAACTCTGCGCCACACCCGCAATGGTTGAGGCAATAGGTGTCACCGCTACCACCGCCGCCGGGCCGGGATTGACCATAATCATTTTGCTCGCAGCCAGCGCAGGGTTGAAGTTGAAGAAATCAACCACCGAGATCGTTTGCGATCCCAGCGTCTTGAGCGTAACGGTAAATGTATGTGAGCCATTGTCCGCGGAAGTGAAGGCATAGTCGGCCGGCAAACTGGCGGCAGCATCGCTGCTTGTGAAGCGGATGATGCCGCCATACCCGCCGGCGGTATTTCCGAACTGGTCCAACGCGGTCACGGTCATCGCCGTCGGCGTGCCCGCGGCGGCGCTAGAGGGGAAACTAATCGCCAGCGAACTCGCCGTAGCACCAAACACCGTGATCGGCGTGCTGCCGAACACTGCGGGGTGCGTCAGGTCGGTCACCGTAATGGTTTGATTCCCCGCCGTCGTCATATACACGGCGTTCGCCGTTGAATTCGCCCATTCTACCGTGGTATTCGATGAAGGAAATTGAGGTGTCGGAGGCACAATCGTCTGATCGCCCGGCAACTCAGCTTTGGGATCGGAGACGCTGACATGAATCACATCACCGGTAGGGAAGGCCGCGATGTTGCCATAAACATCGAAGGCATTGGCGATCACATTAATCGCCTCTCCAGCGATTGCCGTGTGGCTAACGGTGGCAGGGATTGCGATCACCGCCAGCCTCGACATCGCGCCCGCATTGACGGTCACACCGTTCGCCCCCGTGAGCGCCGCGTGCGCATCGTCGCTCACGGTGACCATCGGCCCGTCAGCAGGAAAAAGAATGCCCGGCTGCAAAACGCTGAATCCCGCCGGGTGGTATGCCATCGCCTGAATAAGCGTCATCGAAAATGTGTGCGTCCCCGCATCCGCTGTGCTGAAGACATACGAAGCCGGAAGCGTCGCACGCGGATCGTTGCTGTTGAAATCAACCGTGCCGGTGTAAGTCGGGGCCACATTGCCGAATTGGTCGACCGCTGACACAACCGCGTTGAATGGTGTACCAGCAACCGCTTGCGTAGGCATCGCAACAGAAAACCCAGCCGCCGCACCCGCGGTGACATTAATTGTCCCCGACGCCGAAGCCAGGCGCGGATTGCTCGCGGTGATAACGTCAACGCCCGCCTTGTCGAGCGTGACTTGATTCGTAAATGTATGCACGCCCGCGTCGGCCGCGCTAAAGGTATAGAATTTTGGCAGCGTCGCATGCGGATCGCTGCTGGTCACATGCACCGTTCCTCGGAAATCGGGCACCGCGTTGCCGCTGGCATCGATCGCCGTAATCGTAACGCTGGTCGCTTGGCCCGCGACCGAGCTTGCCGACGGGCTAACCCGAAATCCAACTGCATCTCCCAGCATCTCGCCCTCCGTATTGATGGCGACCGACGTCTGCAATCCGACAGGGGCGGCGATATCCGGAAAACCGTCACCGTTAAAATCTCCAATGCCAATCACCTGCGCCGTTCCGCCAATATCGAATGACTGGCCAGTTTGAAAAGTTCCATCGCCATTGCCATGAAGAATCGAAACTTGGCCAAGCTTGGTGGTGACCGCGAGATCGACAATTCCATCGCGATTAAAGTCTGCCGCTTTGATCGCGAAGTTTCCGTTTGCATCAAACGGGCTGCCCTGCGCGGGAGTGTATGCCGTGTAACCCGCGATCGGCTGGAATGTTCCATCGCCGTTGTTGATCAGCACCCACACCTGGTTGGATGAGCCGCCCGAGAGCGCGATATCGGGAATGCCGTCCGCATTCAGATCGGTCACGAGAATCGCATTAGGTTTACCGCCAACAGTGAAAGTTTGTTGCCTGAGTTTGTCGCCGATATAGCTGAGTTGAATCGTCATCACGCCGACGTCTTTGGATGC
>DATAPK010000279.1:0-5832 GCA_036265245.1 Tepidisphaeraceae bacterium
TTTGTGCGCCAGAGAAATAGGCGAAAACGTCTTATTGGATTTTCCGTTATCGAATCGTCCGCCGTGGACACGCGAAAAAGTATCTAACTCGCTCCAACTACTCGCCCTACAACCCCGTCGCCAGCCCATCAATGCTCCTCACATTCTTCTTCGCCCGATACTCCGCCAACCCATCCAGCCCTTTTTTGTTCGCCCAATCAATCAGCATCTGCCGGTCATCCACCAACTCATATCTCGGCACCGCGAACCCGCACGACGTTTGCAACGATTCGATCTCCAACAGAATGATCTGCCGGCTGCCAGGAAACAGCGTGAACTCGGCCGACACCTCCCGCCAGCGCGAATCGTCAGGCCGAATCACCTCGCCACGCCCATAAAGCCGCAGAATCAACGGATCGCCCTTGAACGCGCAGAACATAATTGTCAGCCGGCCATCCGCCATGATATGAGCCGCCGTCTCCGTGCCGCTGCCGGTCAGATCCAGATATCCCACCCGCGTCGGAGAAAAAATGCGAAACGTATCCATCCCCTTCGGCGACAAATTCACCCGCCCCTCCTTCGCCGCCGTCGCTACAAAATAAATATGCTGCTCGCGAATGAATCCCATCAGCTTGTCATTCAGTTCTTTGAAGAAGCTGGCCATGCCGGAATGATAGTCCGATCTTCGCGCGTCGGCGAGATGGCCCTCATCCCGTATAATTCCCCCCCATGATTCTCGACACCCTTCAAAACCAGCATCTCTATCGCAGCTTACCCCGCTTCGACCTCGCGTTCGACGCATTGCTTGGCGGAATCTCCAACCGCGAAGACGGCGTCTACGAGCTCGCCGGCCCAAACATCCGCGCCATCGTCCAGCGCTACCCCACCCGTCCCCTCGAAAAATGCACCTGGGAAGCCCACCGAAAATTCATCGACATCCAATACATCGATGCCGGCGTCGAACGGATGGGCTGGTCATTACTCAATCAACTCAAATCCCGCGCCACTTACGATGAAGCGAAAGATGTAGAATTCTTCGACGGCGACATCGGCCAATTCGTCAACGTCGCCGCGGGGATGTTCACCGTTTTCTTCCCAACAGACGCCCACAAGCCTTGCGTGCAAGTTGAACACGCCAGCCAGATCGTCAAAACGGTCATCAAAATTGCAGTGATTTGATGGAATAGAATTCGCCACTGAGACACGGAGCAGGGGTAGAAATTCTGGCCACGAATTCCCCCCCCCTCCAAATCCCAATGGAAGCCCGCCCCTTCACCCGCTATACTAAAAGGTCTGTCTAAACGCCCAATTTCACAGGAGATGTATCCATGCCCGGCATGACGTTGACCGAAAAAATCCTCGCAAAGCACGCTGGCCGCTCGCAAGTCACACCCGGCGAGAATATTTGGGTCGATGTCGACATCCTTATGACCCACGACGTCTGTGGCCCCGGTACGATCGGCATCTTCCACGAAAAGTTCGGCCGCAACGCCAAAGTCTGGGACAAAGACCGCGTCGTCATCATCCCCGACCACTATATCTTCACCGCCGACGAGAAATGCCATCGCAACATCCAAACCCTGCGCGATTTCGTCCGCGAGCAGGGCCTGAAATATTACTACGACCCCGATTTCGTCAAAAACGAACCCGGCATGCCTAACCCCTACAAAGATCCGACCAAAACCAACTACAAAGGCGTTTGCCACAAAGCCCTGCCTGAAGAAGGGCACGTTCGCCCCGGCGAAATCCTCCTCGGCACTGATTCGCACACCTGCACCGCGGGTGCGTTCGGGCAATTCGCCACCGGCGTTGGCAACACCGACGCAGCCTTCACCCTCGGCACAGGTAAAACCTGGCTCAAAGTTCCGCCCACGATGAAGTTCATCTTCCACGGCCAAATCCCGCCGTATCTCACCGCCAAGGATTTGATCCTCGCCGTCATCGGCGAGATCGGCGTCGACGGCGCCACCTATCGCACGATGTATTTCGCCGGCGACGGTATCGGCTCGCTCACGCTCGAAGACCGCATGACCCTCACCAACATGGCCATCGAAGCCGGCGGGAAAAATGGCGTCTGCGATGTCGACGAAAAAACCCTGCAATACGTCCGCGCCCGCAGCAACGTCCCCAATTGGGAAGTCTTCAAAGAAGATTCCAACGCCAACTATTTCTACCAGCACGAGTGGGATCTAAGCACGATGGAGCCGATGGTCGCCAAGCCCCATTCGCCCGACAACAAAGACACCGCGATGAATTGCCGCGACGTGAAGCTCGACCGCGCCTACATCGGCAGTTGCACCGGCGGAAAAATCACCGACATGATCTTCGCCGCCAGCATCCTCAAGGGAAACAAGGTCAAAATCCCCACCTTCGTTGTCCCCGGCAGCACCGAAGTCCACGCCGACATGATGCGCCTAAACCTCCGCGGCGTGGAGAAGGGCCCCAACGAAAAATCCATCGCGGATATTCTGGTCGATGCCGGCTGCCTGCTCGGCCCCTCCGGTTGCGCCGCCTGCTTAGGCGGTCCTTCGGACACTTTCGGCCGCCTCAACGCCCCCATGCTCTGCATTAGCACCACCAACCGAAACTTCCCCGGCAGAATGGGCGACAAAAAGGCCGGCGTCTATCTAGCATCCCCCCTCACCGTCGCCGCGAGCGCGCTCACCGGTCACGTCACCGATCCAAGAGAATACGTGACCCAACCCATCGAAACCGGCATGGCGGGAGTGATATAATCAAATGATGTCCCACTGGCGCGAACGAATCTCGATTGACCCGCAGATCCATCATGGCGATCCGTGCATTAAAGGAACGCGCGTGTCGGTCAGTGTTATCGTTGGCTCTATCGCTGATGGAGATTCGATTGAGGTCATTTTGAAAGCTTATCCGGGCATCAAAGCCGAAGACGTTCAGGCGGCTTTGCAGTTTGCCGCCGAAGCCGTCAATCATTTCGATGTCGTTCCGCTTCCGGCGGTGAAGGAATAGCGTGGTGACGGCATTCAAGGTCCATGAGGACCTTTCAGAAGATGTTGCAAATGCATTGCGCTCGGCGGGATTCGACACGGCATCGGTTCTTCAACAAGGGTGGGTGGCCGCAAGGATTTTGAGATCTGGCCTGATATTCAAAATGAAGGGCGTGCCATCGTCACGGGAGACAAGGGGTTTTCACAATTCGCCGCCAGCCCACCTCATCATGGTGTTGTACTGCTTCGTCCGGAGCGAGAGTCGCGCGCCGCCTTTGTAAGATTGACTCGCATGGTGATCGATTCAGATTTACTTCACGACCTTGCCAACACGATTCTAGTCGTCACCGAAACCCGAGTTCGCGCGCGGAGGATGAAATAGGAAGGAGAACATGAAGGGCGATTTGGAGAGCGGGGGATTAGAGACTACGCCTCTCGCAAAACCCAAGGCGTCGCCATCAGCAAACAAGATGTGATAGACGCCGCGATCGCATTGGGGATAAAATAGGGGACGATCATCAATGCCAGCCCCGCCCCCAGCGGGACCATTCGCCCGGCCTTTTTGCCGTACATGAACATGCCCATGCCCACCGAACCAAACACCAGCGAAATCATCAGCGATGTGGAATCCATAATGCGGTCTCCACTCACATTATCGGCCAGCAAAGGAGGGTGATTAACATGAAGAAAGTCGCCAATTTCACGCAAAAACTGGCCTGTTTCCTGTTCCCTTTCACTCTGTTGCTCGGCTGCGCAAAGGCCCATGCTACACCGGCGTCAACCGCACCCTCCGCAGACAAAAAATTCACCGACGCCAAATCCGGCATCGAAGCCACCTGGCCCGCCGGCTGGTCGCGCCAGCAAGACAAGGATTACGAACTGCTGCTCATCCCCGAAGGCTCAACCGATTCACCGGATCGATGGATTTCCCTGGACATCCCCGAGTTGCCGATGCACATCCCCGACATGATTCCCATCGGCAGCGTCGAGAACGGCTATCTCGATGATCTCCGCAAACAATTCGGCAAGATCGACGTCAAAGAACTCTCGCCGCCCGCGATCCCCGAATCAAAACTTCGCCTCGTGCGCACCGCGTGGCAGAAAGACGGCCGCGCAATCCAGCAGACGGCGCTGCTCATCGTTCACGGCGATCACGTCTACATCCTGCGCGCCCACAGCGATGCCAAAGACGAGCAATCGGTCCGCCCAACCTTTGATTCCGTTGCCGGTTCCATCAAATGGACGAAAGGGAAATGAAGCCCAGGCTTTTCAAATTCAGATTCCGATCAATTCTTTCAATCGCATCGAAATGAATCCAAGCCCCGGCGAGAAATATGCAGCGATGGGGCAATAGAAAAGAATGACCAACGCCGTCCCCATCGAAAGATAAGGGCCAAAAGGAATCTCACGGCCTTTGCGTAAAGCAAGCTTGTAAACCGCCACGCCGATGCCGCAAAAGGGAGCAAGATAAAAGGCGATGATGGCCGCCCCCGGCCCAAGAACACAGCCGACGCCGAGCATCAGATCAACATCGCCCAGCCCCATCGCTTCGCGGCCAAAAACACTCGATGCCAAAATTCGCCAGAACCAAACCGAAAGCCCGCCCACCAATCCGCCCAGCAGCGATCCGCAAAAGCCGCTAAACCAGTTGTGGCGTCCGACAAAAAGCGCCCACCCGTTACTCAGCGCCGGCATCTTTAGCGTCAACAACATAAAGATTCCGCCCAGCAACAAAGGCGGCATTAGGAAAAGCATTTCTTTCCGTATCTCAAGGCGGATTTCCTTCCGGCTGTATTCCCGCGGCGGTGCTTCTTCGGTCGATCCGCTTTGCGCCCGCCTCTCCTTATCCACATCCAGTTCCGGTGTTCCTTCCGCAAAGCTGAGCGGCAGAATTCCGATTCGAAGAAGAATGATGCTGATGACCAGACCAACGCCCGCGCCCACTGCCAGTGCAGCCCCGGGCGCCGACGAATTCACTGCTCCCGGCAATTGCGGCTGGTCGATAATCGCATGCACCACCATCCCCACGCCCGCCGCCCACCACGGGATCGACGGCGGAATGATGAACAGCTCTGCATCGATCAAACTTGCGGCCAGCAGCGCCGAGACAAGAAACATATCGAGCAAATAAATTGGCCAATCTTCCTGAATCGTAAGGTCGCGATAAGCGGGCGTGCCGAAAATGGTGGTCGAATTAAACACCTGCGGGCATGGCCCGATTTGCAGGATGAAAAAGCAAACGTAGTACCCGACAAACAGCAAACCGGTGATGGCTTCGATGATCGGATATTTTGGAGAAATCGGATTTCGACAATACCGGCATTTCCCGCCAAGAAAGATCCACCCGAAGACAGGGATATTATCTCGCCAGGCGAGGAGATGATTGCAATTGGGGCAATGCGAAGGCGGCCGAATCAGCGATTCGTTGCGTGGCAATCGCCAGACGACAACGTTCAAAAAGCTGCCGACACAGGCGCCCAGGGCGAAGAAAAAGAAGATGAAGATGATGTGGGGGGTCAATTCGATTTTGGTTTCAGAAGTTGCACAATACGATCCGCCGTCTGCTCTGCCGACAAATTGGTCACGTCGATTTCATCGGTCATGGTTTCACGATACAGGGGCAATCGAGCCGTGAGAAGTGATTGGATCTCCTCAATTCCGCCGGCGTGGTGAGTGAGGTGCGGACGCGAATGATTTGTGTGCGGATCGGATTGAATTCGGTTGAATAATATTTGTGCGTCGGCATGGAGATAGATGATGGGGTGTTTGGACTGTTTCAGGGCGGCGCGGTTTTGTTCGCGAAGCACCGCGCCGCCGCCCAACGCGATGACGCAAGCGGATTGGGAGCATAATTCGAGGAGGATGGTGGATTCGAGGTTGCGGAAATAGG
>DATAPK010000280.1:0-10448 GCA_036265245.1 Tepidisphaeraceae bacterium
ACCGTTTGCAGTTTCGGCTGGATGACCTTCCATTCATCATCCTTGGCGCCGAGCTGTTCCTTGATGCGGTCCATCATCTGCTGACGGAATTGGGCCGGGTCGAAGTTGCCTCCGCCGCCGCCACCACCACCGCCTCCACCACCACCGCGGTTGCGTCGGCCTCCGCCATCACCACCAGCACCACCCGCAGCGCCGCCGCCTTGATCGGGCGCGGGCTGGGCTTTTACTCGCATGGTTGGGAGTGTCATCAATAGACACACCACCATGCATAACAATGTTCGACGAGACATGGCTATGCTCCTTTCGTGAGCGTTTGGCGCGACAGTCACTGTGGCTCCGATCGAGGCTGTGATGTCGCGCGGTCATCGCCTCGTCGATTTGAATCTCTAAACCCGCGATCCCGATCGCGTGGCCCTCGATCACCTCGTTCAACCTGGTGACGAGCTAACATTTCCTGATACTTAGTACGCTGCTCGGGCGTGAGAATTGCCATGGTCTCATCGACCGCCTTCTGGAACGCCGCTTTGTTTTCCGCGTCGATGGCGGCAAGCTTGTCCTGATAGGCCTTCTGGATGGCGTCGTATTTCAGTTTGTCGGCGGAAGAAAAGAGAGCGACGACCGCTTCGTCTCGTTCTTTGCGAAACTCGGCCCGGCGATCGCTCTGATCGCCACGCCCGCGCTTGGCAACATCCGACCAGATTTGTTTCATCTGATCGCGCTGCTGCGACGTGAGGTTCAAATCGGCCATCATGCCGTGCTGGCTGGATGGATGGGTCGTCGGCGTGGCTGCCGGCGCGATCGAATGTTTCTCCATCCCCACCACCAGACCGGCGGAAAAGGCGATAAGGAAACCGAGCGTGACGATGAACTTGACCATAATCTAAGGGATTAAAAAGCTACTGTTATTGCCGATCATTGGTTGAAAGTTCGTCCGCCATCTGCTGCGCCAGGGCCACCAGGTCATTGCGATTGCTGTCGGTCGGTTCTGTCGGGGGGGCGACCGCAACGGTATCGAGCAGATCAGCGCCGGCGGCGACATTGTTGTCTGCCTGTTGTTTCGGGAAGACCAGGAGCGCCGCCAACAGCACCGCGGCGGCAGCGGCGGTCAGCCAGCCCGCGATTTTCAGCACGCCGGCGTCGGGTAGGACATATCGGCGATCTCGCAATCGCCGCAGGGCATCGTTCGAAATCTGCACCATCGGCGCCGCGGCGATCACACGCGACAGGCTTTGAAGCTCGTTCAAAAGCTCGCTGCAATCACTGCAACTCTTCAGATGCGCTTCCAGCGCACCGCGTTCGGCGGCGGGAAGCTCGCCGTCGTGGTAGGCATGAATTTTTTCAAGAAGATCGCAACTCATGATGAAAGCCTGACGATTGATAATTGAAACTTGAAAGGAAGAAGTCGCTTTTCAAGTTTCAATTATCAATCGTCAATCCTCTCTACAAATATCCCTTAAACCGTTTTCGCAATTCTTCGCGGGCCCGATGCAATCTCGATTCGACTGTTCCGCGTGGAACGCCGAGTGCATCGGCCATTTCTTCATAACTCATCTGCTGCAACTCTCGCAGCACGATCACCTGGCGATGCTCCGGCGAAAGCGTCTGGAGCATCACCGACAAATCCATTTTTGCATCTGCCATCCCCCCGCCGTTGCCGGATACACCGGATGAACTTTGTTCCGCGGCGGCGTCGAGAGAGACGCTCGAAACTTCCCGGCGCCGCGAACGCCGCAGCATGCCTGCACGGCGCATCAGAATTTTTACCAGCCAGGTTCTGACCGACGATTCGCCGCGAAACCGCGTGCGAAATGCGCCCATGAATGTTTCCTGCACCAGGTCTTCGGCATCTTCAGGATGCCCTACAAGTGCGTGGGCGACGCCGAACAGATATCGCCCATGTCTTTCGATCAGCGCGTGCTGTGCGTCAACGTCACCCCGGGCGCTTCGATGCAACAATTCGCTATCATCCGGCAATGAACCTGCCTCGCCCGGCGCCACAGCGGCGCGATTCTGCACATACTGTTGCTGGGTTGGGCGGTTTTCTTCCATCGAGGCGAAAATTTTCCCACAGATGGATGCCGGAGCAAGCCCAACTGCCTGATTCGCTGGGATTTAGAAGAAAAACCGCTCGTCGATAATACTCTGGATTCGTTGAATTTATCGGACGATCCAGCCGGAGAGCCCCTGCCAGCAATTATCGAAGAGGAATTACATCCCTCGCGAAAGCGAATTCAGCGTTCAGCCTGTATCGGTGGCGATTTCGGAACTGGTACGCGCCGGAATAAAAACCCGTTTTTCATACTGAAACCGCGGAAACGCCTCATTCAATCCTGCGCCCGCATCGTTTTTGATTGCGCCCGCAGGGGAGCGCGTCGCGTGCGCAGCGCTGGAGATATGGTGCCCAGCGCTTGCCAGCGCATGCGGAGCGCTTCGGACGACGTGCGCAGTGAAGCGCAACGCGCCCGCAGCGCAATGCGCGCCTGCGATCCTATGCGGGCGCATTCCGCTTCACTCCGTACATGCGCCGCTTCGAAGCGCACACAGTGCAGAAATTTGCGCAGCGCCGCGTCATGAAGCAATCCGCATCAACTATGGCGCGGGGGCGGAGGTTGTCGGGCTGGGAAGCGGACGGGGGGTCGGGGGGCGCTTGCGTTTCTTTTTCACGGCAGGCTGTGTGCTGGCGGCGCGTTTGCGCTGGTGTTTCTGGGCGGCCTTTAACTCGGCACGGCGCTTGGCGGTTGCGGCTTTGGCTTTTGCGGTCGTGGGATGGGTTGTTGGGCGCGTGGTGGGTTTGGTTTTGATGATGACAGGGCGGGTTACGGGGGTGACGGCGGGATCGAATTTTTGCCAGTCGCCGGGGGGGATGAAGATGCTGGCGTAGGAGAAGCGCATGTCGCCGATGGTGTCGACGCGGTGGCCGGGGACGATGACGCCGTGGCGCATGAGCTGGGCGAGCATGGGTTCTTTGTCGTAGAAGCGCGCGGGGAAGGCGGCGAACTGGATTCCTTCGCGGGCGAGCAAGGCGGGATACATCCGTATGTTTTTCTTGTTGGAGATGATCTCGCGTTCCATCATGACTTCGCGGCTGCTGAGATATCGCACGATCTGCGCGGAAGGCGTGATGACTTTCACGCCGGGTTTGACGTTGTCGTGCACGACCTGGGCGAGGCGGATGATGGGCAGGAACTTTCCGCCGCGGTAATGGTCGTAGAAGCGCATGCCGGATTCGTAAAACGGGACGCGCTCTTGTTCGATGACGAACGGGACGATCTTGCCGATGTTCATGCCGATGACGAAACCGAGGCCGACGAGAAAGATCATGTCGCACAATCCGCCGCCAAACCATTCGCCGACGCGGCGGATCATGACGAGCCAGCCCAGTACTAAAAACGGCAGCACCATCACGTAGTATCGCGGCGCGGTGGAGAGCATGAGGGTGACCAGCACGGTGAGGATGATCAGGATCGTCCAGATGAATTGCTTGCGAGCGAGCAATAGTGATGACGCGAGAAGCACCACCGAAAAGATCGCGCCGGGGATATCGGGGAGTTGTTGGCCGAGGAAAGAGGCGGGGAGGCGATGTAATAAAAATTGGCTGAATCCGTGGGCACCTTCGTCCTGGAGGGCTTCGATCATTTCCATCTCATAGCCGCCGCTGAGCGGGTGAAACGATCCGTGCGTGCGCGGGTCGATGGCCCAGAAGCCGAGGCAAAGCAGGAGAATGATTCCGAGGCAGAGTGCGTAAATTTTCCACCCGCCAGAGAGAAAGCCGCGCGCCAAGCCCCAGACCCAGGCGCAGAGGAGGGCGAGGCAGAGGATCCAGAAGGTGGGCCGCATTAAGGCGGCGAGCGCCAGCCCGGCGATCATGAGGGTGGCGGATTTCCATCGCGATTTTTTGTCGGCGGCTGACTGCAATAAATCCCAGCCGAGGAGTGAGGCGATCAATCCGAGGAGAAAGGGGATATCGGTCAGGACTTCGTTGGACAGATTCACAAACCACGAATTACACGCGACACAGCAGGTGACGCTGACGGCCATCCATTTGGGGTAATGCCTTCCGATCAGGCGATAAACCAGCACAAGCGTGAGCAAGGAGCAGAGCATCGTGAAGATGAGCGGGCCAAGGGGGCGATAGATATTTTCGCCCAAGAGTTTGTCAAAGCCGGCGAGGATGACGGGCAGGCCGGGATAGATTTGGTGCGAGCCGAATTCGCCAAAATGATAGCCTTGGCCGGTGGCGATGCTCTGGGCGAGGCCGCGATAGATTGAGCTGTCTAAACCCATTCGCCAGCGGCCGTTGAAGGAAATCAGCAGAGGAATGAGTGAGCAGGCGAAGAGCAGCCGACGATGCTTGACGATGCCGTCGGTGAGCCAGGGCACGACCGGATTTCCAACAGATGGCGTAGATGCAGTGGGTGATGACGTGTCGAGCATGGGTGGAGAAGATTTGGCAGGCTGATCTGCAGGCCCGGACGACGGACCAGAACTCGACATGCCCGCATTCTCGCCGTGATCTTGTCGGATCGTCAAGCGATGTCGCGGAGGAAATGGGTGTAACTCCTATTTGCGGAGATTTCAGGGTTATTAACGCAGCAGGAGAAGAGACCGCGAAGGCACGATGGCACGAAGGAATTCGCGAAAAAAACACGCCCAATCTTTTCCTTCATGGCTTTCTTCGCGACATCGCGCGTTCGCGGTCTCTTGGTTCGACACAACCCGAGGAAATCGACGAAGGGCCTGATGCTTTCGCGGGCTCGTGCTTCGCGGTAGGCTAAATTACATGAGGATCACAAAAAACCTGCGAGTCGAATTCATCGCGTTGGCGATGCTTTTGGGGGCAACCCGAGCGCTGGCAGCGGATTGGCCAACGCCGGCGCTGCCGACGATTCCGGACAAAACCTTCTCCGTCACCGATTATGGCACGAAGGGGGACGGCAAGAACAATGACACGCAGGCGATCCGGGCGGCGCTGGATGACGCGGAAAAGGCGGGCGGCGGCGTGGTGAAGTTTCCGGCGGGCACTTATCTCACCGGCGCGATCACGCTTCGCTCCAATGTCGAACTGCATCTCGATAAAGATTCGACGATTCTCTTCAGCATCGACCCGGCGGATTATCCGGTGATCCTGACGCGCTGGGAGGGAACGGAGTGCATGAATTACTGCGGCCTGCTGACCGGCCGGGACCTGCATGACATCGCCATCACCGGCGAGGGCACGATTGAAGGACAAGGCGCGGGCTGGTGGCCGTGGGCGAGAAAGGCCGGGGGTTCTGCCAGACATTTGCGCGAGCTTGGCGAAACCACCGACGACCCCAAGCAGCGGGTTTTCGGCACGCCCGAGGCTGCGTTGCGGCCCTGCATGTTTGAGCCGATCAATTGCCAGCGCATTCTTCTCGACGGCGTGACCTTCGACAACTCGCCGATGTGGACGATTCATCCGATCTATTGCAGCGACATCACCGCGAAGAATCTGAACGTTCATGGCACGGGGCCGAACACGGACGGCCTGGACCCGGATTCGTGCGCGAACCTGCTGATCGAAAACTGCACCTTCAACACCGGCGACGATTGCATCACGCTGAAGAGCGGCCGCGACAAGGATGGCCGGCGCGTGGGCAAGCCGACGGAAAACGTGACCGTGCGCGATTGCACCTTCGGCAAGGGGCACGGCACGGTGGTGATCGGATCGGAGATGTCGGGCGGCGTGCGGAATGTGCTGGCGCAGGATTTAACCGCCGACGGCACGGACTCGGGCGTGCGCATCAAAACCCGCCGCGGGCGGGGCGGCACCGTTGAAAACATCACCTATAAAAACATGACGCTGAAGAACATCGTCAAGCAGGCGATCAGCATCGATATGTTTTACGATGTGGGCAACAACCCCGGCGTGGATCAGAACACGGCGGAAGGGTTGCCGGTTTTTAAAAACATCACCATCAATAACTTTACCTGCGACGGCGCGAGCGCGGCGATTGTTTTGCGTGGCTTGCCGGATTCGCCGATCCAAGGTGTGACGTTGAAAGATATTCAGATCACGGCCCAGCAAGGCTCGACGATTAGCGGGGTGCAGGATGTGAAGAGTGGGAATGTTTCTGTGAAAGTCGAAGCTAAGAGCGACGATACGAAGACGGAATAAATCGATCGCCGATTATCAACCGGCCCGAGACATTGGTTGGGGAATATCTTCTGTTGCAGCTACATGAAGATATGAAACCAATGCTTCACGAATCGGGATTTCATCGGGCGATGGGCGGTGCTGCTGATCATAAATAGCCACAGTTATGCCTGACTTGGAAATAAAGATCATTTTGGGGTGCAAAATGTCATAGATCGTCCCGCTGCTAAGAATTAAGCGAAACGGCACGAATGGGCGGCGTCGCAATCGAACAAAAAGCGAGTCGGCAGTCATTGCAACTTATTATAGCAAACGCGATGAATAACTGACATGGAAACAGCAAAATCGGCCCTGCGACCCTATTCCCCCCTTGCCAGCCTTGCCGATTATTCCGATAACTATGATGTCTATTGCCGCAAAGGTGTTCTGATTGGCTCGTCGATAGCTATTAAAAAGGGGTTTGCCCGGGAGATTTAACGATGTGTGGAATCATTGCTTACGTGGGCCGGAAGATTGCTCAGCCGGTGTTGATTGAGGGACTGAAGCGGCTGGAATATCGCGGCTATGACAGTGCCGGCATCGCGGTGGTGGACGACAAAGGCGACCTGCACATCCGCCGGGCGGTGGGACGCATCAGCGTGTTGGAAAGCTCGATTCTGAACGGCAAGCCGCTGCCCGGCGCGACACTGGGCATGGCCCATACCCGCTGGGCGACGCACGGCGCGCCCACGGAAGTGAACGCACACCCGCACGTGGATGACGGCGGGCAAATCGCGCTCATCCACAACGGCATTATCGAGAACTACGTTGCACTGAAGAAATTTCTGACGGACAAGGGTCACACGTTCTCATCCCAGACCGACACTGAAGTTTTGGCGGTGCTGATCGCCGACCTTTATACGGAACTCAAAGCCAAGAACGGCGTCCCCAAGGGCACCTCGCTGCTTCAGCGCGCGGTGCAGGCGGCGCTGCATGAAGTTGAGGGCACTTATGGCATTGCGGTGATCTCCAAGCATGAGCCGGACACGCTCGTCGTCGCGCGAAAGGGTTCGCCGCTGATTATTGGCGTGGGGGATGATGAATATATTGTGGCCTCGGATGCTTCGGCCATCGTCGAGCACACGTCGCGCGTGATTTATCTGAACGACAACGAGATGGCGGTGCTGAAGCCGGATAGTTTCCGCACGTGCACGATCGACGACATCGAAATCTCGCCGACGATTTCGCAGCTCGAAAACAAGATCGAGGAATACGAGCTTGGGGACTATGAGCATTACATGCTCAAGGAGATTTTTGAGCAGCCGAATTCGATCCGCAATTGCCTGCGCGGGCGTGCCGATGCACGCGAAGGGCGCATCGTGCTGGGCGGGCTCGCCAATCACGTGAAAGAACTCGTCAAGGCCAAGCGCATCGTCCTGACCGGGCAGGGCACTGCATGGCATGCGGGGCTGGTGGGCGATTATCTGATGGAGGATCTGGCCAAAGTTGTGACGGAATGCACCTACGCCAGCGAATTTCGTTATCGCAATCCGATTGTCGAGGAAAACACGGTGGTGGTGGCGATCTCGCAATCCGGTGAGACGGCAGACACGCTGGCGGCGCTGCGAGAGGCGAAAGAAAAGGGCGCTCTCTCATTAGGCGTCGTCAATGTCGTCGGCAGCACCATCGCCCGCGAGACCGACGGCGGCATCTATCTTCACGCCGGCCCGGAAATCGGCGTGGCATCGACGAAAGCATTCACCTGCCAATGCGCCGTGCTCACCTTGCTCAGCCTTTTCATCGGGCGGCGCAAATTCATGGGCCAGTCGCAGTGCCAGGAATTGATCGAAGGCTTGTGCGCGATCCCCGAGCAGATGGAACGTGTGCTGACGCAGAGCGAGGCGATCAAGAAAATCGCCCTTAACTTCTGCGAGCGGGAGAACTGGCTGTTCCTGGGGCGCGGTTATCATTATCCGGTTGCGCTGGAAGGCGCGCTCAAGCTGAAGGAAATCAGTTATATCCACGCGGAGGGAATGCCGGCGGCGGAGATGAAGCATGGGCCGATCGCGCTGATTAACGAAGGAATGCCCGTCGTCTTCGTCGCCACCAAGGGTCTGCAATATGACAAGGTCATCAGCAATATCGAAGAAGTTCGAGCGCGCGGCGGCGTGATCATTGCGATCGCTACCGAAGGCGACACGCAAATTCGCAGGTATAGCGATCACATCGTTTATGTCCCCGATACCTTCGAGCCGCTGCAGCCGCTGCTGAGTGTCGTGCCGCTGCAATTGCTGGCGTATCACTGCGCGGTTGCCCGCGGCTGCAATGTTGATAAGCCCCGCAACCTGGCTAAGAGCGTGACGGTCGAGTAATCGGGCGAGTCAATCAACCGCCGCCAGCATGATGGTTTCGCGTCGCCTCTCTCCGCTGTTGTTTCAATCAATCGCGTTGTTGTTGTTCGGCATTGCGCTGGCGACCCTGGCTCATACTGAGGACACATTCAATGGGCCGGCCCTGTTGATCGTGATCGCGGCGACGGCTCTCACGGGGATGTCGCTTCTGAAGCAGGCGGCCGGCCCTGCTGAGAAATCAACCGATCGTTTCTTCTTTGCACTTCTCGTGCTGACGCTGATTTTCTTTTTTACTCGCCTGCCGATGTTCGATCTTTACTGGCTTTTTCCAAAAGCGAGGCCGATTGTCGGTCCGTTTTGCATGCTGGGATGCATCTGCGCCGTTCTGGCGATTGCTATTCTCATCGATGTGCGGGCGCGTTTTGCCCCGATCCTTTTTGTCTTTTTGTTGGCCGCCCATCTGTTGATGGGATTGTCCATTTTTTCCCTTTCACGCAATCCGCACATCGATGTGTATGTGGTGCACACGCTGGCTGAAGAGGCGCTGACGAATGGCAGTGATCCGTACGCGATCACCTTTCCTGATATTTATGGAAGACGCGATCTTTACCCTCCGGGGTTGGTTGTAAATGGACAGGTGCAATGCGGTTATTCCTATCTTCCCATGAGCCTTCTCCTGGCGTTGCCGGCTTATATTGCGGGGGATGTTCGCTATTCCAACCTGATATGCCTGACTATCGCGGCAGCATTGATTGGCTATGCACGGCCCAGCCGACGATCGTTTTTGGCCGCAATCCTATGTCTGTTTCTCCCCGGCATTTTTCACATCCTGGAAAATGACTGGATGGAACCGCAAATGGCGATGTTGCTTGCCGCAATCGTCTTTGTGTGGGTACGCGAGATTCGATTCAATCGAATCATCCAACTGATTCTTTTCGGCCTGCTCCTGGCGGTGAAGCAATACATGGTTCTAGCCATCCCGCTGATTTGGATGTTGGCAGAGCATGACGCGCGCGGCTTCGTTCGCTCTTTATTCATAGTCGCGGCAGCCACCGGCGCCGTTCTCTTGCCGTTTTTTCTCTGGAATCCAAATGCGTTCATGCACAGCACCACCGCTTTGTTCCTCGGAATTGTTCGGACCGACGGCGCAAGCATCCCTGCATGGCTCAAGATTCAATTTGGGGTTCAATCCAATTTGCTGATCACGGCCGGCATCGGATTGCTGACCGGGATTGGCGTGGCATGGCGGGCAAAACCCACTCCGGCGATTTTTGCCGCGGCGATGTCGTTTGTCTTAACAATGGGATTTCTTTTCAGCACGCAGGCGTTTCTGAATTATTATTTCCTGTCCGCCTGCACGCTTTGCATGGCCATTGCGGTGGGCCCGGCGAATTTTTCTTCACAATCCGGCCAGATTTCCCCTTCGCTGTCTTCCAAACGCACGGCATAATGCCTTCCTCGGTTGTTCCATCCTAGATCAAACAACACCGTGCGGGAGGCAACGATGTCGAAGCTATCTGTATTTACCATCGCTTTCACGACCCCAATTTTTTTCGCTGCCCTGCAAGCCGGCGCGACGCTTACCAATCCGATCACGCAAGGCAGCATCACGGTGAAGATGACGCGGTTTGTGACGATCCCGACCGCGGACGGCGGGCCACAGGATTTGACGATCGCCAACGACGGCACAAATCGATTGTTCGTCACTACGCGCAACGGAAAGATTGACATTGTGACGCCCGGCGCAACGCCCTCTTCGCCCGGCACGATTTCGCCGACGCCGTTTCTCAATGTCGCCAGCGCCGGCTTCAGCATTTACACCGGCGGCGAAGGTGGATTCCCGGGGCTCGCCTTCAGCCCCCAATACGCAACCAACGGCAAGTTTTATACGTTTGACACTGAAAACTATCCCGGCAGCTCGCCCGCGGCGGATTTCAGCCAGTCCGAGATGCTTCCCAACGGCACGCTCACGCCGAACAATCAGATCCTCATCCGTGAATGGA
>DATAPK010000281.1:0-10769 GCA_036265245.1 Tepidisphaeraceae bacterium
CAGAATTTATCAACGGGCGGCCATCTTTCCTATGTTTATGTCGCGCCGAGCCTCAATTCTGGAAACCTGCTCAATGCGGTCTTACTTTACGAGCCGTTAACGAATCACAATCGGGATGGATGCAACGTTTTATTCGCGGACGGACACGTTGAATTCTTTTCTGGATCGACGGCACAACAAATGATTTCACAATTACAATCCGGCATGAATCCGCCGCCGATATTCAGGCAACAATAGTGAAGGAGAGGTTGGAATGTTCTCATCGTTTCGAAATGGCCTGCTGATTCTTATGCTGTGCGCTCCGGCGATGGGAGAGGCGATTGATGGACCGGCATTGGTGATGCGATCCTGCGGCAAGCAGGCGGATGATGCGTGGGTGCTGGATGCCAATGGATATGCGGGGACCTATGTCCGGCTGGCGTCGCCGGGAAAGGTGGAGATATCGGTTGATGCGCTGGGGCATTCATCGGGTGACTTGAAACCACGGATGAATGTTGTCGTGGCCGACAACAGCAAGTCATTCGATGTCGGCTCAGCGGTTCAGACTTGCGACGATTCGCTTGATTTGCCGGCGGGCACGTACTTTGTCCGAATCGAATTCGTCAATCACGATACTGATCGCACACTTTCGATCAAAAATCTAAAGGTCAACGGCGCGGAGGTGATCAATAAAAACTCCGATGCCATCGCACTGACCGCGGCGGATAGTTACATCGAGCATTTTCGCAAGGAGGATGCGGTCGTCACGCTGAATCACGCTGCGCCCGGGGCTGAAGCGCACGTGAAATTGAAGCGTCACGCATTCAGCTTCGGCACGACGATTCCGATTGAATATTCCAATTTGATTGTCGCGGATAATCCGCCTGCGGATAGCGATGCGTTCAAATGCCAGGAATTTTTGAAGCGATATTTCAATACGATTATCGCGGGCAACGCGGGAAAGTGGGCGTACAACGAGCCTGAATCGGGCAAAGTGACGATGGAGCAAATCGATACGCTGATCGATTTCGCCAAGTCACACGGCTATCGCCTGCGGATGCACAATTTGATTTGGGGAAACCAGCAGCCGAACTGGGTAAGTGTGCTGATTCGCAAAGCGGTGGATGGCGATGACCAGGCCAAGCAGGAACTTCGCAAGGCGATCAGTCATCGCATCGGTTATTATGTTCACGATCGCGCCGCGGGTTACATGGATCTGGATGTGTTGAACGAAAGCCTGCATCAGCCGTCGTATTGGAAGATTTTCGGCGCGGAGGGGATTGCAGGCATTTACAAAGAATGCGCCGATGCCGTCCATGCCGCCGGAACAGACACGCGGCTCTACACCAATGAGTACAACATCCTTCAATGGTCGCACGAACTGGATTCGAATGGAAAAGAGGGCGCGGATGACCCTTACGCAAACTGGTATCTGCGAAATGTCCAGGCGATCAATGGCGCCGGCGGGGCGGTGAGCGCGATCGGCGTGCAGTATTATCCCGACATCAGCAAGGCAACGCAAAATGGTTGTCCGCACAGCGCGGCGAGAATCATGCAGGTGTTTCAGAATTTGTCGGTCGCGGGCTTGCCGCTGACGCTCACGGAATTTGGCGTTCAACATGGCCGCGATCGCACCGTCGATCCCATGCTCGCGGCACAAGCGCTCACCGAAGCAATGCGCATGTCCTTCGGCACGGCGCAGATGAACGGCTTTATCGTCTGGGGTTTTCGCAAACCCTGGCTATGGGAGCATGCCAATGCCGGCGCGCTCTTCGAAGCCGACTGGAAACTCACTCTCGCCGGCCAGCAGTTTGAGGATTTAATGGCTCGCTGGGATACCAATCTCATGGTTCCCGTCGGCGCAGACGGCAAAATTCATTTCACCGGTTTTCTCGGCGACTACGAAATCACCGTCGGGCAGAAATCCTATCCGCTGACACTCACGCGGCAGAAAAGTGAATACGCCCCTTAATGGGGGCGCCATCGCGCCAGAATTTAATCCTGCGTTTCTTCCCGGCGGGCAACAATCGCAGCGCCGGTCATGAGCAAAAGGATCGATTCAGTTCCACACATCAACACCGATAATTTTTTCCCAGAGGGACTACGGTAGTCTTGAGCACACGACACCAGAAAAATCGCAATTATTAAAAGAGCCAGCAATATCAGCCATCTAGTTAAACGATCAATCATTCGACTCCACATAAAAAAAATCCAGACAACCCAATCCGTTGGTCGGCCTGCACATTAAACCGGCGTCTTGCCGGCGACTGCACAACAACTCCTCTGCGTAGGCCGATTTTCTTATCACAAACCGTTGATAACGAATGGTGTGCCGCGCGTGTGGATTGCGCAATTCCTTTCGCGCTAAATTTTGGAAAAATGCCTATACTGAGGCGTAGAACATGAACTCGAACGGCCACAATATCCTGAACCAGATCCCGGCGTTGCTGGATGCCCTCAATTGTGGCGCCGCGCTGATCGATCGCGCCGGCACGATGGTGCATATCAATCGCCGGCTATGCAAAATGATGCAACGCGGATGCGATCAACTGATAGGGCAGAGCATTCTCGATTTTTATGACGACCCGGCGGATCGCGCGCGGCTGACGGAAGGTTTGGAGCGATTTGAAAGCAGCAGCGAGGCGGAGTTTTATCTGCCGCTGCCGGATGGGAAGCGGCTGCCAGTGATTTCGTCGTCGCGGGCGCTGCCGGGCGAACCGCCGGTGAGCGATCATCGCATCGTCACGATCCTGGATATCTCCAAGCAAAAAGAAGCGGAGCGTTCGCTGCGAGAGCATTATGAGTTCATCGTGCAGATGAGCGACACCGTGCTGCAGCAGGCGTTGGACCTGAAGCACTATTCCAAAGAGCTTGAAGAAAAAGTGCGCGAGCGCACGGCGGAACTTCATGCCGCGAACATGGACGCGATCTATATGCTGGCGGAAGCCGCCGAGGCGAAAGACCTCGATACCGGCCGGCACGTCAGGCGGATTCAATCGTATTCGCGGGCACTGGCGCTGCAGCTTGGCATGAAGGACCTCGAGGCTGAGGAGCTTGGGTATTCAGCCATCCTGCACGATGTCGGCAAGTTGCACGTGCCGGATCGGATTCTCGCCAAGCCCGGGCCTTTGGATCGGGATGAGCGGCTGGAAATGCAGGAGCACACGATCGTGGGGGAAAAGATTCTTTCGCCTCGCCCGTTTTTTGCCGAGTCGCGGCAGATCGCAAGATCGCATCATGAAAACTGGGACGGCAGCGGATATCCCGATCATCTGGAGGGGCAGGGCATCCCTCTTCCTGCCCGGATCGTTCATGTGGTGGATGTTTACGACGCCTTGACCAGCAAGCGGATTTACAAGGATGCCTGGGTAAACGAGCGGGCCGCCGATTTTATCGAAGAGCAAAGCGGGAAAATGTTCGATCCGGAAATGGCCAAGGCGTTTCAGGCGCTGCTGCGACAAACCAACTCAGCCGTGCTTTCGCGCACCGCCGATGCGTGATTTTGCTCACCTCCTGAAAAATTTTTTTCGTAATCCCACACTACTAACGAAACACGAATCGTCGTTGCAACGTCTATCTCTCACGGACTCGGGTTAATTGTTTCTGAGGGTGAAAGGGTTTTTGCGATGGGATTGCCATTTTTTGCGCCGCTGGAGCGGCGATGCTTTCTCTCCGTCTCTGCGCACATTCGGTTGCTCAATAACGAGACGACCATTCAGGCGGGTGAAAGCATCCATGTCAGCGCGATGCCGACGAAATCCGGCCAAGGCACCAGCTTTGGCTCGGGAGAGGCCATCACCTCGCAGATTCAATGGAATTTCGGCGATAAAACCGGGCAATACGTCCATCTGTCCGGCTTTAATGCCGCCCACGTTTATAACAAGCCGGGCAAATATAAGGTGACGCTTCGTGTGACCAATGCTCAGGGACAGTCGGACACCACCTCGCGCGTGATCACGGTTACGAAAGCCCCTCGAAAAGTCATTTACGTTAGCCCTTTTGGAAGCGACAAGAACAATGGTCGCAGCCCGGGCAAGGCGGTGGCCACAGTCAATCGGGCGATGCAGTTGATGAGCGACAACACCGACCTGTATTTCAGGGCGGGGCAGAAGTTTAAGGTGAGTGGGCCGATTCGATTGCCTTTCAGTAATGTGCAAATCGGATCATATGGAACCGGCAAGACGCCGCAGCTTCAGATCCGCTCGGGGCAGCAGTTTCAGCCGATCTTCGTGCTGACGGGGGCTTCACATCAGGTGACGATCGAGAACCTGACACTCAAGGCCATGGGCACTTCGATGTTCGGCTATGGAATCGTCGCCGGCGGAAGCAATATCATTATCAAGGGCCTGACTTTTGCGAACCTCGACAGCGCGATCATGGACACCAACTCGCCGGTCGGATTGCTGGCGATGAACAATTACGCCGGCGTGCTGAAAGAATATTTTGCTTATGTGAATGGTTCCGATCAGGCGTTTCTGGGAAATGTCGCGGGCGATTCGACGGGGCAACACAACATTCGCATCTACGGCAGCCGCATTTTGTGTTATGGAAATGACTTAACCAACTATGCGCAAAGCAGTTCGCTTGCCACGCTGCGCGTGAACGACGGCACGGATATTTACTGGTCGCACAATGTGCTGCATGGCGGACAGGTGTATGTCGGTCCGCTCGGCCCGGCCAGCGCGGGTTCAACAGCCGATGAGATGGTGAATGACGTCGTCATTGAAAGTAATCGCTGGGAAGAGGTCGCGGATCATCCTGCTACGAACGATCATTTTGAGATCCAGCCTGGAACTGAAAATGTGATGATCCGCAACAACTATATTCAATCAACCAACGCCACCGCGATCAATGTGAATACCTTTGAACGGCAGGTGTTCAGCACGGGCGCTGTGAATCGAGTGGTGAAGAATTTGCAGGTTCTCTCCAATACCGCGGTGAATGATGGCACGACCGGGGCGTTCCTGTCGGTGGGGGGCGGAATGGAAAATGTCGTTACGCTGAAGAATTCACTTTATGTTGCGCCCAACATGAATGTCGGCCCGTTCTCATCCGCCGCGGTGCGGGTGAACGGGCGGAGCGATTTGCTCAATTTTACGAGCCTGTCTTCCGGAGGTGGAATCGACGGGAATGTGTGGAACCTGCCGGCGGCGGCGAAGACGATGGGTGTGAATTACGTCTCCGCGACACCCGCCGGCGAATCCGCGTATCGCACGCCGAGCGAGTGGGAGAGCGATTTCCCGAAACAGGTGGGAGAGGATTCATTCGAGAGAATTCTGCCGAGCCAGTTGAATTCGGCAGGGGCGCCGCCGGAGAAATCGTTGGCTGCGAAGTTTGCGCAACCGGTGGGGGGAGTATTTGGAGATTTGTTGGGGGATACACGGCCTAGGGCGGATTGGTCGGCCGGTGCGCTGCAGGCGGCGATTTGATTGATTGAGTTTTGTCAGCGTTTCCCGCCGCATGCGGCGGGCTATATGAAATGATTCACTTCGCGCGATTCTCCCTATCGTAAATTTCTGATTGCGGGCAAAGTATGGGGCCATGCCATCGCCCACGCGCATCGTCATTCTTGGCGGCGGATTTGCGGGAGTATATACCGCATTGCATCTGCAGCGCATCTGGCGGCGCGATCCAGCCGTGCAGATCACCCTCATCAGTCGAGACAATTTTTTCCTGATGACGCCGCTGCTGTTTGAAGCGGGATCGGGAATTCTCGAACCCAGGCACGCCGTCAATCCCATCCGGCCGATGTTCGATTCAGTGCGATTCATTGAGGCCGACATCGAATCCATCGATATCGAAAAAAAATTAATTCACGTGCGATTGGAAGGCGATCAGCCCGACCAAATCGAATACGACCATATGGTGCTGGCGCTAGGCGGCATCACCAACACCGCGCTGGTGCCTGGTTCGGAACACGCGCTGACTTTCAAAACGCTGGGGGATGCGATTTTTCTGCGCAATCACAGCATTCAACGATTCGAACGGGCGGATGCACAATCAGACAGCGCTAAAAAAAAGGCGGCCCTCACATTTGTCATCATCGGCGCGGGATTTGTCGGCGTGGAGTTGGTCGGCGAATTGACCGAGTTTCTCTCGCGTGTTGCCAGGCTTTATCCGCATGTGGATGAATCGGATTTACGCTTCGAGTTGATCGAAGCGGGGCCGCGTATTGCAGCCGAATTTGACGACGATCTGGCCGACTACGCCGCAAAAATTCTTAAGAAGCGGGGCGTGCGAATACGAACCAATACCCGGGTTGACCGCATCGAGTCCCAGAAAGTCTACTTTCCAGACGGTGAAATGGTCGAAACAGAGACGGTGATCATCGCGACGGGTGTGATCCCTTCGCCGCTGGTCAGTGCTCTATCCGTAGAAAAGAGCCGGAAAGGCGCGATCGTCGTTGAGCCGACATTGAGGGTTAAAAATCATCCGGAAATCTGGGCTTTAGGAGATTGTGCATCGATACCGGGGCCTGAGGGAAAGCCTTATCCGCCGCTTGCACAACATGCGATTCGCGAAGCCCGGTGTTTGGCAAACAATCTGACGGCGGCGATCCGAGGCTGGCCGCTGAAGCCTTTTGTCTATCACATGAAAGGTTCGCTGGCGGCGCTTGGGCACTACAAAGGTGTCGGAAGGGTCTACAAATTTCGGATCAAAGGTTTTTTTGCGTGGTGGGTTTGGCGGAGCTATTACCTCTTTCAGATGCCGCGCTGGGAGCGACGGCTTCGCGTGATGATCGACTGGACTGTCGCGTTTTTTTTCAAGAACGATGTCGTTCAACTTGATCTTTCGAGAGGGGAGCATGCGCCGCAAAAATCGAAATGAAGAAAAAATTTTTTCGCCGAGGTCTTGTGAAATTTTTCTCGTTCGTTTAATTACTGCGCCCGTTCGGTAAGAAATTATGTCTCAGATATTCCATCCGGCCGCGAACGCAATCGCCAAGGGAAGCATTTTTGGTGCGGTCTTCATCCTTGCTGCGGCGGCATGGGTCGGCGCAGTGCTCGACACGTCGCCATACCTCACCGAAACACACGTCAGTCGCGCGCAGCCGGTTCCCTTCAGTCACGAGCATCATGTAAACGGACTTGGGATCAGTTGCCTTTATTGTCACACCTCGGTGAAAGAGAGCGCGTTCGCCGGCATCCCGCCGACCAAGACCTGCATGACCTGCCACTCGCAGATTTGGACCAACGCCGCCATCCTGCAGCCGGTGCGCGATAGCTGGAACATGGAAAAGCCGCTGCAATGGACGCGCGTGCACAAATTGCCGGATTTTGTTTATTTCAATCACAGTATTCACGTAGCCAAGGGAATCGGCTGCGCCGTCTGTCACGGGCCGGTGGACAAGATGCCACTGATGTATCAGGAAAACACGCTACGGATGGGGTGGTGCTTAAACTGCCACCGCAATCCCGAGCAATACATTCGCCCTCGCGATCAGGTGCTAAACATGAATTATGATCCGGCGACGGACGATGCACTGGATCGCGAGCTTGGTGTGAGCCAGAATCAGATCGACGCGGATAAGCTCCGCTCCCAGGATCGACTAGGTGCGTTTTTGGTGGATAAATACCACGTTCATAAGGAGCAGTTGACCAACTGCGCAGTTTGCCACCGGTGAGGATATGGAACAGAAGATGGAAGATCGAGAATTGAGCATTGAGAGTCGCGGCGAAAAACCGCACTGCTCGGATCGCTCGCCTATTCCCGAATCTCTATCCGCGCCGCGGCTGTGGCGTTCGCTCGACGAACTGGCGCAGACGGATGAATTTCGCGAGGCGATGTTCCGCGAATTCCCCAAGGCCGCCAGCGAGTGGGACGATTCAACCAGCCGCCGATCCTTCCTGAAGGTGATGGGCGCTTCGATCGCGCTGGCAGGCATGGCGGGATGCGTTCGGCCGACCACTGAAAAAATTGTTCCTTACATTCGCCAGCCCGAAGAGATGACGCCGGGCAAGCCGCTTTATTTTGCGACGGCTTCGACGTTCCGCGGTTATGCACGCGGAATTCTGGTCGAGAGCCACGAAGGCCGGCCCACCAAAATCGAAGGCAATCCCGATCACCCCGCGAGCCTGGGCGCAGCCGATGCGATCACGCAGGGCCATGTGCTGGATCTGTATGACCCCGACCGCTCGCAGGTGGTGAACTACGCCGGCGAGGTCAGCAATTGGAATAGCTTCTCTCGCGTGATCCAGGCGGAATTTGAAAGCCGAAAAAATACAGGCGGGCAGGGGATTCGTCTGCTCACTGGCACGATTACTTCACCGACCCTCGCCGCGCAGATCGATGCGCTGATCAAAACATATCCGAATTTGAAGTGGCATCAGTTTGAGCCGGTCAACAAGGACAACGAAAAACAGGGCTTGCAGCAGGCATTCGGGAAAATCGTTCAGCCGATCTATCACTTTGATCGGGCAAAGATCATCGTCTCACTGGACGACAATTTCCTTGCGGATCATCCGGGCAGCGTTCGTTATGCGAGAAATTTCGCCGACGGCCGGCGGATGCGGCCCAAGCAGGACAAGAAGGACATGAGCCGGCTTTACGTCGCCGAAAGCTCGCCGTCGATCACCGGCGCCGTCGCCGATGAACGCGTCCGCGCGAAGCCAAGCGAGATTCTCAACATCGCCCGCGGCATCGAATCGGGCAACGGCACAGGCGAATTCGTTCAACACGTGGTTGCGGATCTGGCCAAATTCCCAGGCGAGACTTTGATTGTCGCCGGCGAATCCCAGCCGCCCGAGGTTCACGCCCTTGCCGCCGCCCTGAACAGCAAGCTTGGAAATATCGGAAAGGCCGTCGAGTACGTCGATTCGGTCGAAGCGAATCCGCAAATTCAAACCGAATCGCTCCGCCAGCTTATTGCTGACATGGCATCCGGCGGCGTCGATGTGCTCATCATGATCGGCGGAAATCCCGCGTATGATGCGCCAACGGATTTTGGCTTCGCCGAAAAGCTCCGCACCTTCAGCACCACCAACGGCAAGCGCACCATTCATCTCAGCTCGCACTACGATGAAACATCGTTCCTCTGTCAGTGGCATTTGCCGCTGGCCCACGAGTTGGAAGCATGGGGCGATGCACGGGCGTTCGATGGAACGGCAACGATCATCCAGCCGTTGATCGCGCCGCTTTATCAAGGTCGCAGTCCATACGAGTTGCTGACGATTCTGCTCGGCGCGCCCAATCGCGGCGGGTATGAAATTATTCGCGATTACTGGGCAGCGGTTTTGCCGGGCAACGATTTTGAATCACGCTGGGACAAGTGGCTTAACGACGGCGTGATTCCGGATACGCAGGCCAAAGCGGTTAGCGTTTCTCTGACGGCTGACGCAACGAAACAAACCGCGCAGTCAATCAGCAGTGGCACGGAAATTATCTTCCGCCCCGATCCGCAATTGTGGGATGGGCGATATGCAAACAACGGCTGGCTGATGGAAGTCGCGCGGCCCCTGACCAGGCTCACCTGGGATAATGTGGCTTTGATGAGCCCGAAAACCGCAGAAATGCTTGGGTTGATTGCACCGGCGGATTATTTGTCCAAGCCAAAGGCGACCATCGTCACTCTCGCCATCAACAACCAAAGCGTTCGCGCTCCAATCTGGTTGATGCCCGGCCATCCGGACGACTGCATCACGGTCCATCTCGGCTTTGGCCGCGATCGATCGGGTCGCGTTGGCGGCACGCAGGAATTTCAGCCTGGCTTTAACGCATACACGCTTCGCAGTTCGTCCGCCATGTGGTTCGCCAGCGGATTGAAAGTCAGTTCGACCGGCGACGAGATGGTGCTGGCGTGCATTCAGAATCACTCGTCGATGAATCAGGAAGGGCGAGACCTGATCCACATCCGCAAGCTCAACGGCGAAACCAAGAGCGAAGAGAAGCGAACAGTCTCGCTCACGCTCTATCCGCCCCGGCCTTATCACGATGACGTTCGCCAGGGAAACAAATGGGGCATGGTGATCGATCAGAACGCGTGCATCGGATGCAACGCGTGTGTCGTAGCCTGCCAGTCGGAAAATAATATCGCTGTGGTCGGCAAGGAGCAGGTGAGCAGGGGCCGCGAAATGCAATGGCTGCGCATCGATACCTACTATGCCGGCAAAAGCGCGGATGATGCGGATGGCCCGTATTTCCAGCCGATGCTCTGCATGCACTGTGAAAATGCTCCATGCGAGGTCGTCTGCCCCGTCGGGGCGACAACGCATGATGCTGAAGGCCTCAATAACATGGTCTACAACCGCTGTGTCGGCACACGGTATTGCTCGAACAACTGCCCGTACAAGGTGCGTCACTTCAATTTCTTCCAGTTCAGCAACACGGATGTGGAAGTATTGAAGATGGCGGCGAATCCCAATGTCACGGTGCGCACTCGCGGCGTGATGGAAAAATGCTCGTATTGCGTCCAACGCATCAACGCGACTCGAATCGAAGCGAAAAAGCAGTTCGTCAATGGCCAGCGGGAGTTCGACGCGATTCATGACGGCGAAGTCGTCACTGCCTGCCAGCAATCCTGCCCGACGCAGGCGATTTACTTTGGCAATATCAACGATAAAGATTTAAGCAGGGACGGAAAAGGCAGCGTCGTTCGTGAGTTGCTGGAAGAAGAAGGCAATTACACCCTGCTCGATGAAGAATTGCAGACTAGGCCAAGAACGAGCTATTTGCCGAGGTATATCAATCCGGCATAGGACGATGGCATGAGTGATATATCTGAAATCCCCGATCCATTTCCGGTCATCGCGCCGGGTCATACCTTCGCATCGGTCACGGACAAGATCAGCGCG
>DATAPK010000282.1:0-16278 GCA_036265245.1 Tepidisphaeraceae bacterium
CACGGGACTTGGCAAGCAGTTTGGTATGTCGCTGCTGTGGTGATTCCTTTTGTGTCGGCGGTCGTTTACCACTATTTCAAAAAGCCGTGATTTGAATGATTGATGCTACGACTATTGAAAGCGAGACCTTACCACAGGGTCAGCAGAAGCGGCGCGTCCAGCTTGATCTGTCCCCGAAGATGTGCGAGCTAATTGATCGGCTCGCCGAGCGGATGGATGCAAGCAGCCGCGCAGAAGTTGTTCGCCGTGCGGTAAGTGTTTTTGCCATACTTCTTGAGGAACATGATCGTGGGCAGCGTGTCGAGGTTATAGATCCAAAGACCGGCGAGCGCCAGCGCGTTATGCTCCCATAATTGATAGACCAAAAAGGTCTGGTTTAACTGGCCGCCCTAACGGGCGGCCATTTTTATTGACACATCTATCTGCTACAGGGCCGCGGCATATCTAGTACACGCGAATGCCTCGCCGATATGAGGCATGTGCAAGTTCCCACCAATACATCCGCCCGCATTTCAGCCGGGTGATGAACCGCGATATCTCTGGGAGATGGAGCCTTAACCCGACACGCCCCCGCCCGGTAAAATCGCCTCGCCCATCCGGCCATCGGCGATTCGCCCCGCCGCATCCACGCGGATTGGGTGACCGCCGGCTGGTTTTGCCGATAGTCATTTCCGGCGGTGGAATCATCCGCGAAATCCGCGGTTGAAAGCTCTGCGTTCTCTGCGTCTCGGCGGTGAATCCTTCCGGGCATGAGAAGCCGCCGTGAAAGAGAAGACTGAATCGGCCTACGCGGCCGATCGGACATGCGTCCGGACCTGAACGGCCTGCGGCCTAAGGCCCTAAGGAAATCATTGCTACTCAGTCCACTTATAGGTAGGGTTTACACTTCAGGCGTGGGTTTTTAGATTACTTCGGGCCTATACAGGGCAGGCCACTTATGCGCGATACCCGCGGTTTGCGGGATATCGATCACGGGAACGACCTGTCCAGCACGTCCTATCTCGAAGGAGAAACCAAATGTTGTATTTCGAGTCACTTGAGAGCCGGCAATTGTTCAGCACCAGTGTCATCGTTGGCAGCGTGGCTCCCATCAAAGGCGTGGTCCTGGCTCCGCCGAATCTCGACCCGAACCTGGCGATCAGGAACGCGACGCGCCTGGTCAGCGGAACGCTGTATATCACGGGCACCGACAACCCCGACACGATCCAGGTGACCCCCGTGGCGGCGATTGGGCTGAAGGCCGCGATCGTCAGCACTGCCATCGCCAAACCGATCGTGGTTCCGATCTTTGGCCCTTCGCTGAAGGTTACCCGCGACGGCGTGGTTAATTCCTTCGCGTTGAGCGCGGTGAAGAAGATCGTCCTCGAAGGTTTCAAAGGCGGCGACGTGCTTTCCCTCGACGCGTCCATCGCCGTGCCGGCGGTGATCTATGGCGGCGACGGCGACGACTTCATCAATGGTGGCGCCGGCAACGATTCCATTACCGGCGACGCCGGCAACGACAAGATCTTCGGCAACGGCGGCAACGACTCCATCCTGACCATCAGCGGCAATAACACCGTCTTCGGCGGCGCGGGCAATGACAGCATCACCGGCGGCTCCGGCAACGACTATCTCGACGGCGGCGCGGGCAACGACAATATCTACGGCCAGGGCGGCAACGACCAGATCTTCGGCGGCGACGGCACTGACAATCTCTACGGCGGCGACGGCAACGACACCATCGTCTCGGTCTACGGCGGGAAAGACAGCATTCATGGCGACGCCGGCTGGGACACCTTCGTCGCCGACACGACCGACACAATCTACGACGCAGACACGCTCGCGATCACGCGCAAGAGCGTCTATCGCATCAATCAGTTCACCAACCCGACGGTGGCCGGAGCGCATCCGGTTTATGCGACGGATCTTGGGAAGACGAGCATCGCGGAGCCGGCGATCACCAGCGCCGCGGTGAAGTACGAGGACTTTACGGGCACGCCAGTGTTCACCAGCAAGGGCCCGCAGATGACCGACATTCAGCAGGGCCAGGTGGATGACTGCTGGTATGAAGCGACGGCGGCCGGCGTGGCGCAATCGACGCCGTGGGTGATCCGGCGCAGCATCGTCGACCTGGGCGACGGCACGTACATGGTGGGACTGGGAAACAATGTTTACCGCGTCGACGGCAAGCTTCCGGTCGACTCCAAGGGCATTCCGGCGTACGCCCAGATCAACCGCCCCAACGGCACTTCGATGTGGTTTCCGTTGATGGAAAAGGCGCTTGCGTATTACGTGAGCAGCGCGACCAACGCGAAATACAGCGCCGTCGTCGCGAGCCTCCCGAGCAAGGCGTACGACGCGCTGCGGGTTCCGTACGACAGCCACACGCTGGTCTCGGCCCTCGGCTTCGGCACCGACGTAAACCAGATGTGGAACTACATCAACTCGAACAAGGGCAAGTCGATGGTGATCGACACCGAGCCGAGTTGGCTCGGCGTGGTGAGTGCACTGGTCCCGGAGCACGGCTACACGGTGGTCGATACCTACTCGATCGGCACGCAGAAGATGGTCCTCATCCGAAACCCCTGGGCCTACAACGGCAGCGATCACAAGAATGACGGCCTGCTGAATATCTCGGCGGACGATCTGTATAATTCATGTGATGAGTTGTATATCGCGAGCTAGGGCGGCGGCACTATCAAAAGAGAATCGGGCTATGCGCCCGATACGTCATGCGGCGCGATCCGAACCGGCTTCGTCCGAAGGGGCCGTGCGCAAAAGTGGAAGATTTTTGCGTTAAATTGACAAGCGACCGCCCTATCTTTTCTGTACACCTATCATTCGGTCGGTTCCACAATCAAGAAAGGACTTCGTACCCGATGAGCACAGCCACCGTGTCACCCGTGAAAGTTACTGACGAACAGAAGAAGCAATATCGCGAGGAAGGATACTGCATCCTTGAACGCGCGATCCCGCCTGAGCAGCTTGAGATGCTCCGCGATCAATGCCAGCACTACATCGACGTCATCAACGCCGAGCTCGACGCCGAGGGCGTGACCGTCAAAGGGATCAATCACCGCGACAAGCGATACTTCATCGCCCGCCGCCACAAGGACAGCCCGCAGCTCCGCAGCTTTCTCTTCGGCGACCTGATGGCTGAAGTCGTCCGCGCCACCGTCGGCCCCGAAGCCTATCTGTTCGTCGATCAGTTCGTCGTGAAGATGGCTGAGGTCGGAATGAAATTCGCCTGGCACCAGGATTCCGGCTACGTCGGCCACCCGCACCCCGAATATCTCAGCGCCTGGATCGCCATGGACGACATGAGCGAAGAAAACGGAACGATCTACGTGCTGCCCTATTCCCGCGCGGGAGTTCGCGACACGGTGAAGCATGTGAAGGAAGCCGGCACGAACGACATGATCGGCTATCACGGCGACGACCCGGGCATCCCCGTCATCGTCCCCGCCGGCACGATCGTCTGCTTCTCCAGCAACACCTTCCACCGCAGCGGCTTCAACACAACAAAGAAGCCCCGCCGCAGCTATCTCTGCCAATATTCACCGTCACCGATCCTGACCAAGGACGGCGCCAAGCCCTGGTGCGATGCCGTGCCGCTATTGAAGGATGGCAAAAATATCTTCCAGTGGCCGGGAACGTAACGGATTTTATTCACCGCAGAGACGCCGAGAACGCAGAGTAAATAAAATCAGTAACAAGAATGCTCGCGGATAAGAATCGATCTTATTCGCGAGCATTTTTATTTTGAATTTCTTCTCTGCGTCCTCTACGCCTCCGCGGTGAATCCTCTTTCACATCGGCAGGTTCGGACGTGTCGGCGCTTCATCGGGATTCTTAAACGGCAACTGCCCGCGAAGCTCTTTCAGAAGCCACTGATAGTGAGCATGGGTCTTTGGATTGCGTAAGTCTTCAACCGCCGGCACCGAGCTGGGATTCACACACTCGCCGCCGTGTTTCGGCTCATTCATCTCTGATGGATCAGGCTCATAGCCGGCCAGAATCTTTCGCATCATCGCTGCCCGGTGATCGCTTTTCGTCTGAGCAGCGGCCCGATCGGCATTGCCGCGCTTGCGATAATCCTCGGTCACGCCGGCGCAACTGGCCATCTTTTCCAGCCAGATTCGGCCATATTCCACGTGCGAAGTCTCATCGATGATGTCGAACTGCATCATCTCCGCCGACGCTTCATCGCCATGCGTCAGGAAATCTTCAAGGCAATATCGCTTGGTTGTAAAATATCCCGTCTCGGCGATCTGCGTCACGCCATAGAAGGCTTCGTAAACATCTTTCGGCGCCATCGGCTCCAAAAATCCATCGCCCTTCGCGCCATAGCTGGAATATCCAAAGTGTTCAAAATCGAGTCCGAAATCCCGCAGGCGAGAGTAGCCGCTGTTGCCGTGGCGAGATTCATCCCACATGTGCCGGCTCTCGGCATAGATGAAATCCCAGGGCATAAATTCCGCATGATAAATCCACCGCAACTGCTGCTCGGCCACACCCATTTCCCAGCAATAGCCGATCATAAAAAACAGCCGGCGTGCTTCGATGCTGTGATTCCAGTCGCATTCGAGCAGCGGAAAAACGTTCGGGGCTTTATCCCAGTTCTTAACCCGGCCCGGCGTGACGGGCATCCGAAAATCCACCGCCGTGCCACAGTTTCTGGCGATCGAATCCCCCGTCTCAATCACGCCATCCAGCCGGCCATTCACGGATTGCAGCTCAGCTTCGATGCGACGGCGATAGGCGGCATCCATCGTGTGCGGATATCGCTTTGCGAAGCCTTCGTACCATTCATGCTCTTCACGCTTGAGGGCGAGCGTCTCGCGCAGCAGATCAAGCGTTGGCCGATCGTGAACCGGATGGGCTGTCTTGGTGTAATCGTTATATGCTTGAACCAGAATCGGATTCAGCACCTCATGCAACCCCGCCATCGCATCGCGAAAGCTTGGCGCCAGCAGCACCGCGTTGCAGAGCCGTTCAAAAATCGCATTCACTGTCGAATCTGGCTTGCCGCCGGGGAACATATCCAGCCGGTGGCGCATCCGATCGACAATTTGGGCCTGCAGCCAAGTGTGATTGCAGACCGCCAGCTTGTCTTCCCAGTCTCCGGCGCTGCGCCCCCAGCCGGTGATGATCCGCAAAACGTTGTATTCGAGATATCGCCAATTGCTCAGCAACACATACGAGTTGGGAATGATGCGTGGGCGAGTTGATGGCACAGGCTGCATATCGACGTCGGCTCCGAGGGGTCTACTGACAATCCATCTCTGATTTTAGCACAAAATCGGCTAAGGGGCCGAGTCCAATTCCGCGTTATTGTTTTATGAAACTGCGCACATGTAGGGAAAATGGCGGGATAATTGAAATTTAACATGCCCGGAATCGCTTGCGTCATCGCGGAAACCCCGGCTTTTTGTCGCGATGGCGCAAGCGGCGAAAGGTGCTTTTTATCAGTCACGAACCCGTGCCAGCGAGAACCTGCTTAACGGCGCGCTTCCAACCGGCATAAAAACGCTCGACATCGCTTGCTCGCATCGCGGGTCGATAGGTTGTCACCTCTTGTTTTAGTGACGCCAGTTCATCGAAGGATGAATAGATTTTCATCCCCAGCATCCCCGCCATCGCTGCACCCAGCGAAGAGCAATCGGGCATTTGCGCCGCCGTTACTTCCAAGCCTGTCATATCCGCGATGAACTGCATCAAGAATGCGTTGCGCGTCGCCCCGCCATCGGCATTGATCGCACTGAGCTTGATCCCCGCATGATCGCGCATCATCTCCAGCACATCGCGAATTTGATAGGCGATGGATTCGAGGGCGGCGCGGATGACATGATTCCGATTGGCGTGCGCCGTCATTCCCACGATCGCCGCGCGCGCCTCAGGCGACCAGTGAGGCGCGCTCAATCCCGCGAACGCCGGGACGAGATAGACCCCGCCGTTGTCCGCGATGGCGCAAGCGGCGGATTCTGTTTCTTGCGCATTTTGAATCAGCCCCAGTTGATCTTTCAGCCACGCTATCGTCCCGGCGGAGTAATTGATGATCCCTTCAAATGAATACGTTGCTTTTCGCGCGTGGGTCCATGCGATGGTGGAAAGCGCACCGTCGCCGCCATACTGCAATTTCGAGCCAAGATTCAAAAGCACGGATGATCCGCTCCCAAGCGTGACCTTCGCCATGCCTGGCTCAAAGCATCGATGCGCGACCAGCGATGCCTGCGAATCGCCCATCACACCGCAGATTGGAATCGGTTTTGAAAGAAGCCCATTCAAATCTGTTTCGCCAAACCGTGCGGTGGATTCTCGCACCTCCGGCAGCGCACCCATCGGCACTTCAAACATCCGGCAAAGTTCCTCATCCCATTTCAGACTTGAGATATCGAGCAAGAGCGTCCGGCTGGCGTTGGTGTGATCCGTCGCGAAAACCTTGCCATTGGTGAGACGATAAATCAGATAGGCATCGATCGTGCCAATCAGCGCTTCGCCGCTTTTGAGCTTCTTCGCAATCTCCGGTTGATTGCGCATCAGCCAGGTGAGTTTCGACGCGGAGAAATAGGTGTCGATTTTCAGTCCGCTTTTTCGAGAAACGATTTCATCGTGCCCCGCATGCTTCAACTCGGCGCAGATCGGATCGCCCCGCCGGCATTGCCAGACAATCGCGTTATGAAGCGGCTTGCCGGTCGCGCGATCAAAAATGACAATGGTTTCTCGCTGGTTGGTGATGCTCAAGCAGGCCGGATCACTGGGCTTGAGCTTCGCGATCGCATCGAACGTGTTTCGCCAAATCTCCTCGGCGTCATGTTCCACCCATCCCGGTTGCGGGTAAATCTGCCGATGCTCGATCGAGGCTTTTTCGAGCAGCTTTCCGGTGGTGTCGTAGAGAAGTGCTTTAGTAGCCGACGTGCTCTGATCGATCGCGAGAATATTCGCCATGCCCAAACCTCACTTCATCAGCTTCAGCGCGATCTCAGACAACCCTTCCATGCTGATCCCATAATGCCGAAAAATATCCGCCTGGCTGCCGGTGACGGTGTATTCATCGGGAATGCCAACGATTTTGAATCTCGCACGCGCGCCGGCTTGCATGAGCAACGATGCACATGCCTCACCGAGGCCGCCGTTGACCAGGTGTTCTTCAACCGTCACGATCGCGCCGCATTCTTTCGCCGCGCGAAGCAAAGCACCGTTATCGAGCGGCTTGATCGTGTGCATGCTGATGACGCGACAATTCAAGCCCTTTGCCTTCAGTGACTCGGCCGCCAGGAGAGCGTGAATCACGGTTTCGCCGGTTGCAATAAAGGCGAGATCCGATCCATCGCGAAGCTGAATGGATTTGCCAATTTCAAATTTCCGATCCGCATTGGCTAAGTCATATAACGGCGCCTTGCCGAAGCGAATGTAGATCGGTTTCGTTCGCTGGGCTGCGATGCGGATCACTTCGCGAGTTTCAAAATTATCCGCGGGCACGATGATATCGATATTGTTGACCGCCCGCAGCGCGGCCAGGTCGTGCAGGGAATGGTGGGTCGTGCCTAGCGCGCCGTAACTCACGCCGGCGCTGATGCCAATGAGCTTCACCGGATTATCGCTGTAGCAGACATCGTTTTTGATTTGCTCGAACGATCTCGCGGTGAGAAAACACGCAGGGGAAACCGCATAAACAATCTTCCCAGCGCTGGCCAATCCCGCGGAGATTCCGACCAAGTTTTGCTCGGCGATGCCAAGCTCCACAATCTGATCGGGCAGCTTGGTGCCGAATGGGCCGAGCTTGCCGGAGCCGCGTGAATCGCTTGTCACCGCAACGATATTCCGATCCGCTTGTGCCATCGCAAGCAATGTGTCGGCGAACTCTTCCAAGTTCGCGCGGCTCATTTTCAAGCCAAGCTGCTTTGCAACTTCCGTCGCGGCGGGACTGTACATGGATGGAGCTGGCGCACTCATCGGCTTGCTCCTTCCAGCTTCGCGATCGCTCCATTAAGTTCCGCGAGCGCTTTTTCAAATTCCGCATCGGAAGGCACGCCATGATGCCATTTGGCGACATCTTCCATGAAGCTCACGCCTTTACCCTTGGTGGTATTCGCAATCACACAAAGCGGCTTGCCTTTCGCTTTGCGGTTTAGCACATCCGTCAACCCCGCAATCGAATGCCCATCCACTTCACAAACTTCCCACCCAAACGCCCGGAACTTCTCATCCAGCGGCTCATTGCTGCAGACATCGCGCGTTCGGCCCGTGATCTGAAGCGTATTGTGATCGATGATCGCGACGAGATTGTCGAGCTGATAATGCGCGGCGGCCATCGCGGCTTCCCAGTTGGATCCTTCCGCCAGTTCTCCATCACCCAGCAATGTGAAGACTCGAAAATCGGCACGATCCTTTTTCCCGGCGATTGCGATGCCGACACAAATCGGCAGGCCATGCCCCAGAGCGCCAGTATTTTGCTCGACGCCCGGAACTTTTCGTGTTGGATGGCCCACAAAGTGCGAGCGATATTGGCAGAGCGTCTCCAATTCCGAATCGGGATAAAATCCGCGATCGGCGAGTACCGTGAAGAGCGCTTCAACCGAATGCCCCTTGCTTTGAATGTATCGATCTCGCTTGGGATCTTTAAACGTCTCCGGCGAAACGCGCAGCACGCGATTGTAAAGCACATTCAGAATATCCAGGCAAGACAGGCTTCCGCCGGTATGTCCGGCACCCGCGTGCTTGATAATCTCCAGTGTTCGTCGCCGATATCGCAGCGATTTCAGAGCAAGTTGTTCGTCGGTGAGTTTCATTTGTGTTGATACATCGCCCAGCCAAGATATTTTCCGCAAGCTTCTGTCAGCACCTCGCCAACATGCGAACCATTTACGGCGACGTGGTGCTCAAAACCATTATTGCAGACATATTGGAGCAGTTCTTGAAGGCGCGTGATTTTTGCGACGGCACGATGGCCGAAGGTTTCGAGCGTGTCGTTGGTGGTTTCGCCCTCGCCGACATATCCGCGAATCACACCGGCGGTGTCGTCGGTGGTGAATCGTGCATACGTCAACGGTCCGGCGGGCGTGCGGCCTTCCATCGCACCATAAGTATTTTCAACTCCCAGCGTCGATCCAAGAATCGGCGCGTTGGCGATTTTCGTATCGGGTGCAAATGCTTTGGGCCAATTGCCGCAGTGGAATAAAACGCACTTATCCTCATCGCCGCCGTAGTTGTTGTTCCAATCGACCAAGGCGCTGGGCAACTGCGACGCAAGGGATAACGCGTACATCGACAGCGCGCCGGTAATATCCACCTCACAGGCGCTGGGCATGAGCGCCTGCGACATCATGCTCATGCAAGTGCAGACGTTGCACCCGTAATTTTGTTGCAGGCTCGTCCAGCATTGGATCGCCGTCGCCTGGAGATCGTTGGTCGCGACGAACTCGTCGAGAACCACACCCAATTTCGACATCTGGATCATCTTGTCCGACGGCACGCCGGGCGATGGAGCATAGTTGTTAATCGCATCCAGCTTCGCTTTCACCCGTGCATCGCTACCATCGAGCTTTTGCGCTTTGCCCAGGATTTCGGATAGATCAACTGTCGTTACGCTGATGCCATAATTTTCGAGAATCTTTTCGCTGTAACGAACGGTATTAAATGCGCCAGGCCGCGCTCCGACCGCGCCAAAACGCGCTCTCCGCAATCCCTTTACTGTTCGACAAACCCCTACAAATTTTGCGAGATCGGCTTTGAATGTTGGGTCGGTCGGATGCACAACATGCTTTTTTGTGAGCGTAAACGGAATCCTCGCCTGCGTCAGATTATTGCAGACGGAGATTTTTCCGCAGAACGAATCTCGCCGCCGAGCTACGCCGAGCGCGTTGAGATCATCGGGATACCCCTGCACCAGCACCGGCACGTTCAGCGCGGCCAGCTTCAAGGTATCCGCGACGCCTTTTTCATCGCCGAAATTCGGCAGGACGACGAGCACGCCGTCGATTTCTTTGCGATGCTCCGAAAATAGATCGGCGCATTTACGAGCGTCGGCGTAGGTTTCCACGCCGCCGAGTTTGGTTTGCTCGGGGGTGAGCATGATCGGCTTGATTTTTAGTGGCTCGAAGAGTTTGACGATATCTTTGCGCGCTTCGCCGACGAGCACATCCGGGAAAAAATCCCGGTTGCCGATGATCACGCCGAGGGTTGTTGTAGTTTCGGACATAGTTGCCTCCGATGAATCAGACGCCGACGGTATTGTCGGTGAGGAACCGCGCTGCGACAAGCCGGCGTCCGCCGGATGCGCGGGTTTGCAAAACTATGACGCGGATTCGTAAGGAAACGCACAGATCGGCCTGAGGACAGGCCGGCTCACTTGGTCCAGTGAAGCACTCCTTGATGAGTGAGACGGCCTGTCCTCAGGCCGATTCCTTACGGCGCCACCAATTCCACCGTCTCACTAATCCCCGCAGGTGCATTCTCCGCATGCACGATCATCGAGACGACCATTTTCTCCGCTGTTGCGGGAAACTTCATCTCGAGCGATCCCCCCGACGCATCCGTTTTCTCCGCTACCGCTTGACCATTTAGATAAATACTCGCCTGCCCAACGATCTCGTGAAACCGGATTCGTCCTCCGGTCGCCTGCCAAATCTTAGGCGCGGTAAACTCCGTTCGATAAAGTGCGAAGCCAACCGCACTATCCCACGCCTTCTGCGGCCCGCGTGCCGGATCAATCCGCTCCCAACTATTCATATCACTGTCAACAATCTTCTGATTCGCATCAGGCCTTTCATTCGTAATCGCACTCATCCGCCAATTAGAAACAAAGTGCCTCACGCGCGCCGGTGGGAGTGAGGGATGCACCGAGGCCGCCTTCAAATCAATCCGCAATTCAGCGGATTCCAAGCCTGCCGAGGATGCGCGAAGAACAATTTCACCCGCGCCCGGCGTTCGTTGAACTATCACCTGCGCCAGCCCATTAAACAGAGTTCGCGATGCAGCTTTATCCGGCTCATGGCACGTCGGATCGCCATTTCCCACTCCAAGAATCTTCGCCGGCCCAGTCACCGAAAAGCTGACCAAATGATTCGCCGTCGGCACCCGCCGATCCTTCTCATCCATTGTGAAAACGGTAATCGGAAACGCAAAATCGTCTGATATGAAATTATTTGCCGAATTCATCGAAGGATGAATCTCAAGCCCCAGCTTCACCGCATCGCCCGTTGTTTCAATTTCTACTTCGGCCACCAATCGCCGGTCGCAATATCCAACCGCAGACAATTCCCCGGGCCGATATGGAACTTTCCAATTGGCCATCTCAATCGGATCAACCGCCTTGATCCCAAGCGATTCGCCATTCAAAAACAACTCGATCTCTTCGCAATTCGAGTAGGCCATGACCAGAATCTCTTGGCCCTCCTTGCCCAGCCAGTTCCAATGCGGCAGTAGATGGACGAACGGCTCAAAAGTGAACCATGCTTTGTGGAGATAAAACGCATCCTTCTCAAATCCGCACGTATCCAGAATTCCCCAGTGCGAATTGATGCAAGGCCATCCGTGCGGCGAAGGCTCGCCTCGATAATCAAACCCTGTCCATGCGAACAATCCCGCCACATCATTGCGCGATGAAATCGCCCGCCAGGTTTCGCGCGCCGTATTTCCCCAAAAGGCCTTTTCCGTGTCGTATGAACCAAACACAAATCGCGTCGCGTCGGTTTCGTACACACCGCGGGTGCTGAGCGCACAGTGCGTCTCCGATGCCAACAGCGGTATGTGCGGATGCTTCGCGCGAAACGAATCGTATATCTGCAACTGGTAATTGATCCCCATCACCAGGATTTCCGCCGCGATGCAGTCATCGTTGAGAATCCCCCCGCTCACCGCCGCCGTCACTGGCCGAGATGGATCGAGCGCTTCCACCGCTTCAATCATCGCCCGCGCGATCTTCGCGCTGACGGGCTCGCCCTGTATCGCCTCTTCATTGCAGATCGACCATAAAATCACGCTTGGATGATTGCGATCCCGCAACACCATCGCGCGAAGCTGTTCCAGATGCTCCGGCGAGCTGCCGAAATTCCGATTCTCATCCATCACCAGCATGCCCAACCGATCGCACGCTTCCAACAACTCCGTCGCCGGCGGATTGTGGGCGCAGCGATACGCGTTCGACCCCATCTCCAACAATCGCCGAATGCGAAACCCCTGAATTGAATCCGACACGGCGACGCCCACACCCGCGTGATCCTGATGATTGCATGTCCCCTTCAATTTCACCGGCTGATCGTTCAGAAAAAATCCTCGCTCCGCATCGAACCGAATCGTGCGATAGCCGAATGCTGTGTGTTGATCATCAAGGAGTTTGCCATCACTTTTGATCTCAGTTCGCAGCCGATACAGTTCCGGCGATTCACACGACCACAGCATAGGATGCGAAACCGGGATCATCTGATGCACGGCGACTTTGGATCTCGCCGCGATTTCGATCATCGTCGAAGTTTCCCCCACCACAGCTTCTTTCGGATCGATCAACTGCGAAATCACCTCGCATCGCATCGCTAAATCGGAAGTATTTTCGACGGTCGTCTCGATCTGCGTCTGCCAATCCGCGCCGCCGACTTTCGCGGGATTTACAAACACGCCTTGTGTCGCAACATGAACCGGCGAAGTGCGAATCAACCAGGCATGCCGGTAAATCCCCGCCCCTTCATACCACCACCCTTCCATATATGTCGCATCCACTCGCACCGAGATCACGTTCAGTTTGTCGCCAAAGTTGGCGATGTCGCTGATGTCGATCGTAAACGGCGTATATCCGCAAAAATGCCGGTGAAGCAGATGCCCGTTCACATAAACCGTGCAATGCGTGGCGACGCCATCGAATTGAATCGCCAGATATTTTCCGCGATCGTTTTCTTCAAGCCGAAAATATCTTCGATACCACCCCACCCCGCTCGGCAGAAATCCTGCATCGATATGATTGGCCGGATCGAACGCGTCCTCCACCGCCCAGTCGTGGGGCAGATCCACCTCGCGCCAATCCGAATCATCAAACCCCGGCTTCGCTGCGCCGCGCGCGTAGCCGGCTTTGTTGGCCATGTACGCGCCCAGGTGAGTGTTGGGAACGGGCGCATCGATATCGCCGGGATGAAATCTCCAGCCGGCATCCAGACGCAAAGTTTCGCGAGCGTTGGAATTCTGCATGAAATGTTAATGGCTTGGCTGCGTGGCGGCGTTCTTGGCGAGCTTGGCCTTCCACTTGGGATAATCTTTCTCAAGCAAATTTTGCGGCCAGTTCTTCAGCCACTGATAGCCTGTTCGCCGCTCGATCCCAATCTCCGACAACTTATATTTAATGACGCTGTCGCGATCTTCAAAAATGGGGCGGTTGGTTCCGATCTCATAAAACCTCGCCCAAAGCGGCGGCGCCGACGCATCTTCAACCACAAAACGCTCAAACCCGTGAGGCGTTCCTTCCTGCGGGCGATCGTCAATCTTAATTCCCTGAATCTTGACCGCCTCCAGCCACGCGACCGCCGAATCCACCGCGTTGACGATTTCCGGGCTTGGGTGCTCGACCTTCATCAACAACCGCACGATTCCGGCCGACTCGCAACCGCTGATTGAAACCGGCTCAAACGCCCGCGCCGGCCGCGGTGAAAAATCCTCCTCGTCGTGCTGCGCGCACCACGCTGTCAGCTTCCCATCCGCCTTGATCTGGCATTTTAGAATGCAATCGATTCCGCGATCCCATGCCGCCTGGCACGCCTTGCGATGATCCGCATCGACAAACCCATAATGCTCGTTATCCGTCGCAATCTCCTTCACAAACAACATCAGGCGATACATCGAATTATCGTTGAACGTGATGTACTGATCGTAATTTGAATGCCCCGGCGGATAAGATTGCGGCCAGCCCCCATTGGCATATTGGGCCTTCAGAACGTAATCCAATCCCTTAATGAACGCGTCTTGATAATGAGGGTCCTTTGTCGCGATGTAGATTCTCGCGAGATATCGCAACTCATCCGTCGTCGCACTGTTGTCAAACGTGGGATGGATCTGGGCGGGATCGCCGCCATAGGTTTCGCCGGTCGTATCGATGTTTTTTGGAAATCCGCCAAGCGGAGACTGAAACGACAAAATGTTCGACGCGATCGTCGCCGCCTCTGTACTGTGATACCAATCCGCCGGCTTATCGAGCAATTCCCGAGCAGCCGTGAACACCGCAAAAGCACTGCGATGCGCCAGCAACATCACCGCGACACAAAGCAACAAATTTGATCGTTTCAACATCGTCATCTCTCCACGGCAATTATAGCGTGCATGAGATGAAAATGCCCCCACTCCGCTTGCGCCATCGCAATGAGCATCAACGTCGCGATGGCGCAAGCGGCAACTATGCCGTGCTTCGAGGTGCAATCGGATGCAAATCTAAATATTTTGATGCTCGGGAATTGATTTGGATTTGCGGGGTGATTACGCGACCGCGGCTTCGTTCTCTTCTGCTTCGGAATTCTCGTCCGCGGCAACATTTCCGCCCGGGCCGGGGGTTTCCAGTGCTTCGATCGCCGGAGCGCGCGATTCATGGGATTCCCTCGCCGCCCCCAGCAGCGTGAGCATGATCCAGCCGGCAAACACGACAAAAATCCCCACGCTTGAAAATCCGCCGTAGGTCACGATCGTGTTACGCCGTTCCTTCACCGGATCGCCCAGCGTAATCACACTGTCCGGCGTCGGCTCGACCGGCTCGATGGTGTGGCCCGCCAAAGCGTTCTTCGAATCCCACTCGGCTGTATTCCGTTCGAGCTGCCGTCCGAGTTGATCTCGCTGATTGTTGGCTTCTTCCAGCCGCTGGGCGCTGGCCTGGGCATCGTCCACCGCCGCCTGCGCCTTGCGCAAATTCGCCTGGTTGCTCTCGTACGCTTCTCGCGCCGTGTTTCTCGCCACATCCAGTTGTTTCACCAGAGCGGTCTGCTGCGCGATCGCCGCCGCCACCTCTTGCCCGCTCGGTTTATTCGAGCTCGCCAAAATCTGCTTCTTCCGCAGCTCGATATTCATCTGCAGCGTCTGAAGCTGCTCGGTCATCGCCTTCACCGAGTTGTCGGCATCCGCCGCCGCGGTGTTGGCGGCCTCGGCATATTGCCTGCGCGCCGCGTCCAACTGCCCCAGCCGATCCTGCATCGCCGACGCCAGTTGCTTCTGCTCGGCCGGCATCTTCTCGACTGCCGGCGCGCTCTTGTTAAACGACGACTTGATCTCCGCCAGCCTCTCATCCGTCTTTTTCCGCTCCACGTCGATCGTGTGGCTCTTCTGATCGATCAACTGCTGCAGCCGCGTAATCATCTCGTTATAAAGCGGATCATTTGAAACGATCTCCTGCTGCGCCTTGATCGCCGTATTCAGTAGATCGATGTCGTTTTGAAAATCCGCCGCATCCTTATCCAAACCCTGGCCCTTGGCAGTGTTCAGCTTGCGCGTCGCGATTTCCTTCTGATCGTTCAGATCCTTCAACTTCGGATCGTTGGCCATCAGATCAGCCTTGCGCTGCTGCATCTTGGCCATGATGTCGCTCTTCAGCCCGTTCAGCTCGGCATATTCATCCTGCTGATGCTGAATGTACTGATCGGTGATGTCGCGAATCGCCTGCTGCGTGTTCTGCGCCGCCGTGACATATGCCGCCAATTGCGGATTGTCCTTGGCCCCGCCCTGCGCCGCCTCCACCTGCTTCTTAAAATCATCGTATGCAGCATCGAGCGTCTCGCGCGCCTTGTTGGCCGCCGCCGTTCGTTCTTTGCGGGCTGATTCAATCTGCCCCGTCAGCGACGCGGCATCCTGGCTCATCTTCGCAAGGTCCGTGTCGGCTGCCGTCGGATCGGCCGGCGCCGTCGTCGGCGTCGCCGCTTGCTGCGTCATCCGTTTCAAGTCCGCCTGTGCATCCTTGAATTTGGTAATCGCAATGTTGTATTCCGCGTTGTAGTCGGCGTCGTCTGCCTTCAGCTTGTCGACTTGATCCTTCGTCGGCTTGGCATCGATGATCGCCCGCTCGCGATCCTGCTGCTGCTTAAGTTCCTCGATGCGGCGCTTGGCCGTGTCGATGTTGGTGGATAGCGTCGCCAGCGTCGCGTTCAAGCTGTGCGCATCGTTGGCCAGATGCGAATTCGCGTCATACATCGCCAGCGCCACCGCCTCCACGCGCGTCTTGTCTTCATCGGGGTCCGTGCCATCGTATCGAATCACAAATTGACCCGCATGATCATGACCGTCGAGCCAGTGTGTTTCCGGATTGCTGACGATGGTGCCAAATTGATCCGGGTTATC
>DATAPK010000283.1:0-2378 GCA_036265245.1 Tepidisphaeraceae bacterium
GCCGACCCGCAACACCAGGTCAAACCCGCCGCGTGGGACAAGCTCGCTTTCGATGACTTGGAAAAACAAGTCGAGCAATACACCGCCGGCGTCATCAAATCCTTCAAGGATGATGGCACGTTGCCCGACATCGTGCAGATCGGCAATGAAATCACCGGCGGTACGCTCTGGCCCGACGGACAGGTGCAGGTGCCTCCCTCAAACATCAAAGTCTTTGAAGGCGAAGTCCGCAAAATCGCCGTCCCCCAGCCTTACGACGACAACGTGCAGTGGGATCATCTCACGAGAATCATCAAAGCCGGCGTGCGAGGCGTGCGTTCACAATCCGACCGCCCCCGCATCATGATCCACATCGATTGCGGTGGCGACTGGCCAATCACCCAGTGGTATTTCGACCATCTCCAGCAAGCCAACGTTTCCTTCGACATCATCGGCCAAAGCTATTACCCCAACTGGCACGGCACGCTCGACAACGTTCGCGAAAACCTCAAACAGTCCATCGCTCAATATAAAAAAGATGTTGTGATTGTCGAAACCGCATACCCCTCGCGCGATGAGCAATACTGGTCCACCCGAAAAAACATGGCCTGGCCGATCTCCCCCGACGGCCAGCGCCAATTCCTCTCCGATCTGATTCACGTCGTCCGCGCCGCCCCCGACGGCCGAGGCATTGGCGTCATCTACTGGCAACCCGAATCCCTCGCATTCAAATCCCCCGACGGCCGAGTCGGGCGCATCAACGCCACTTCCCTATTCGACGCCGACGGCAACGCCATGCCAGCGCTGACGAAGATCGGTTATCTCACGCATTAGACAGCACATCGCGGTATCCAAAATATCCCTAAACGGTCATCGCCCCGCATGTCGGACACCTCAGCGTCTTTGGCGGCAGATTCGCCGAGCATTTCTGGCACGTCGCGCGTTTCCTTGCCACCCGCACCCGCGTCGGTTTCTGCTCTTTGTTCACGATCCGCTTGTATTGCACGTACATCAACACGCCCTCGCTGCTTTCGCATCCCGATTCGAGCATGGCCGAGCAGAATTCCTCCGCCGAGCAGGGCGGCGTCAGCACAAACGCCATCTCCTCGCACAATCGCACGCTCGCCAAGATTTTCTTCCGCCCGCCCATCGTTTCCAGATACGTCCGGAAAGCCCCCTGTGCTTCAACGCCGGCCCGGTCGAGCGCGATTTCCTTAAACAGAAAATCCAAACGCTGATGAAGCTCTGCCTCCGACCAGCCGGCTGTGTCCACCACTTCGTTCGCTTTGATCGGATGCAACAATGCCCGCGCAAAATCCGGCAGCACACCGTCTCCGGGGATTTTCCATGCCGGTAAACCTTCGATCGCCTTGGGATCAATCACCACCTGCCCCACGCCGCCCTGAAGCATCTGTGGAATTTCCGAAATCAACCCGCTCAGCCGCATCCAAAGCGTTTCATTGAGCGCCCGCGCCCCCACGCCGTCCTTCAGCGCCTGATTGACCAGCGAATCGATCGCCTTTTCATCGATCACCAGGCTGATGCCATGCAGATCGAACAGATGCGACATCCGCGCCAGCGCCGAATTCCGGCCGTGAATAATTTTGCGAAGCATCTCCCGATCCACATCCTCCATGCGGATGCGCATCGACCAGCGGGCGATGAATTCCGGGATAAACCCCTCCGTCACCAGCGACGCCGCCTGCACCGGGCCCGGCTCGACGTTCAAGCCCACAAATGCGCCCGTGCCCACGAAGGTGACGAAATGCGATCGCATTTTCGTTCGCTCGCCGGCGCGTCCGCGTGGCATGGCGTCGCATCCTTCCAGCAACGAGAGCATCGCCTGCTGAATCGCTTCGCACCCCACGTCCGATTGCCCGCCAAAATCGCGCCGGCGAAGCTTGTCCACTTCATCCAGCACCACGATCCCTCGCTCCGCCGCCTCCTGATCGCCGCCCGCCGCCTGCAGCAGCAGGCCGAGCATGTCATCCACATCCGCCCCCGTATATCCCGCCGAGCTGTAATTCGGTGCCGCCGTCGTCACCCACGGTACGCCAAACAATCCCGCAATCGCCTTGGCAAGCTCGGTTTTCCCAATTCCGCTCGGCCCGACCAGCAGCACGTTCATCTTCGCCGGCAAAAGTTTGGCATCCTGCCCCGCCGCCACCAGCGCGCTGCGATACATATTCCACCACACCGCCGCCACCAGCGCGCGCTTCGCCTGCTCCTGCCCAATGACGATTTCTTCCAGTTTTTCCAGTATTTTTTCGGGCGCGTATTGATTCAGGAAATGATCGGGTCGCATCACAGCGGCCTCCTTTCCGCAAGCGAGCATCCACGGATAAGCAAACATACACCCACACCACAGGCGATTGTTCCATTCCAATCGCCAAGCCACG
>DATAPK010000284.1:0-14847 GCA_036265245.1 Tepidisphaeraceae bacterium
CGCCAGGACGAGATCGGCACGCCGTTCTGCGTGACGATCGACGGTGATACGCTCAAGGATCAGACCGTCACCCTTCGCGAGCGAGATAAGATGACGCAGGAGCGCATCAGCATCGACAAGGTGAAGCCGTATCTGCTGGAAAAGCTAGGCCGGTAAAGCTTTCGCCCGCGCGCCTTTTGTGTAGCCGGCGAGATTGCTCGCCGTTCAGGATCGCCAGGATAAAATTACGAATTTGAACCGAGCCGGTTGATGATCCGTGAGACGGCAAAGCCTGGGAAGACAGACCTTCTGATCGTGGCGGGTCTGTTGCTGGGCACGCTGTTGTTGTACGGGCGGACGGCACGGTTTGATTTCATCAATCTCGATGACGCCGATTACGTCTATGACAATCCGCATGTTCTTGGCGGATTGACTTCGGAAAATATTTCGTGGGCATTTACCACCGGGTTCGCATCCAATTGGCATCCGCTGGTCTGGCTGTCGTTGATGGCCGATGTGCAATTGTTCGGGCCAAAACCCGGGGCGATTCATCTGGTCAACGCGGTCTTTCACGCAGCCAACAGCGCGCTGCTCTTCGTTCTACTGCTGAAACTCACAAACGCTCGATGGCCGGCCGCATGGGTAGGGGCGATGTTTGCGTGGCATCCGCTGCATGTCGAATCCGTCGCATGGATCACCGAACGCAAAGATGTTCTCAGCGCCTTTTTCCTGATGCTTTGCCTGTTATCGTATGTGCGATATGTGCGCGGGCCGAGCGCCAAAACCTACAGCCTGATGCTCGCGATGCTGGTGCTGGGCCTGATGTCCAAAGCGATGCTCGTGACGGCCCCGGGGATTTTGCTGTTGCTGGATATCTGGCCGCTGCGACGATTGATTGATCCCGCGACGGCGCCGCCTGCATTGGGGCAGAAGCACAAACTCTGGTCGCTCGTTATTGAGAAGGTGCCGCTGTTTGTCATCGTCGCGGCGAGTTCGATTGTCACCTACCTGATTCAATCCGGCGGGCGTTCTGTTTTGCGGATACCACTGGCTGCGCGGTTGCCTAACGTGGTGTTGTCGTACGCGAGATATCTTTGGATGACGATCTATCCGCGCGGGCTCGCGATCTTTTATCCGATCGCGGGAGATCTTCCGGCGGGCCGAATTCCCGTCGGGCAGATCATCGGCAGCATCGTCGCGCTGCTGGCCATCTCTTTCATCGCAATTATCGCCCGCAAACGCCTGCCCGCGATTCTGATCGGCTGGCTCTGGTATATCGGAACGCTCATCCCGGTGATTGGCTTGATCCAGGTCGGCAGCCAGTCGCACGCGGATCGTTATACATACGTTCCGCTGATCGGAATTTTCATCGCCGTGGCGTGGGTTGGCTTGGCGCTATGGAGGACAAAAAGTTCATTGCGACCGGTGATTGTCATCCTTGCTGTCGGCAGTGTGGTGGCTGTTTCAACCCTCACCTGGCGGCAGATCGGGTTTTGGCGGAATGCGTTTACCGTCATGCAACATGACATTGATGTTGTACCCGATGGTTATTTTGGATATCGCACCCTTGGGCTGGCTTACGACTACGCCGACAAACCCGATCAGGCGATGGCTGAGTATCAACGGGCGAGGGAGCTTAAGCCAAACGATGCGGTGACGCTCCAGCAATTGGCTGAGCATGCGGTTAAAGCGAATGATATCGACAATGCCCTTTTGCTTTACAAAGAGGCCCTCTTTGCCAATCCGTATGACGGGATTCTTTACAACGATTACGGCAACATGCTCGTCAAAAAAGGAAAGATCGACGATGCGATTCTCGTCTATCGCGCAGGGGTTCAGCGTGACCCGAATACCGCCGCGACGTATCACAACCTCGCGCTGGCGCTGGCCGGGCAGGGAAAAATCGAAGAGGCGATTCTGTTTTGGCGCCAGGCAATTCAGTTGGCCCCGAATTATGCAGCCGCCCATACCGGCCTCGGCAATGCACTCCTGATGGACGGCCAGACTCAAGAAGGCATTGTTGAACTACGCGCCTCCTTACACATCAACCGAGATCAGGCGGATGCGCTGAACGGATTGGCGTGGGTGCTGGCGACGCATCCGAGCAAATTTTATCAGGACGGACCCGAGGCGGAAAAATGGGCGAGGCGAGCGGTGGAAATATCGCATGGCGCACAGCCGATTCCTTTCGACACGCTCGCGGCGGCGCAGGCGCGGGAGGGAAAGTTTGACGAGGCGATCGAAACCGCACGGCACGCGGCAACGCTCGCAGAACAACAAAAATCAGGCGAATTGCTGAAACAAATTCAGGCGAGAATCGATCTATACCGATCCAAGCATGCTTTTTCATCCGGGCAGAGTGATTGAACCCTTCTTCCACCTGTCCCTCCATAACTTGGCGTGTTATAAAATCGGCTGGCGGATTCAATCGCCGCCGTGGAGTGAATCGAGTAAGTTTCCTGCCTGATGTCCCAGCAACTCGACATCCTCGCCTTGGAACCCTTTTATGGCGGCGTACGGCGCGTCATGCTGGATGCGGTCATTCATTGCAGCCGGCATCGCTGGACGCTCCTGAAACTCCCTCCACGAAGGATCGAGCGAAGGCTCAGCGTGGCGGCATACTGGTTTTCGGAGCAACTCACGCGTCATTGGGCGGGCCGGACGGATCTGCTCTTTACCAGCGAGGCATTGAATCTCGCCGATTTGTATCGCTTCGTGCCGGCGCTGCTGAATAAGCCGGCGGTGGTTTATTTTCACAATAATCAATTGCCCGATGTGAACGCGGTCGCTGAAACGCCTCTGGATCTGATCAATCTCAACACCGCCGCGGCGGCGACGGAGATTTGGTTTAATTCGCTCTTTCATCTGCGAAGCTTCATGGCTCGGGCGACAGCGCTGGTTCGCCGGCATCCGGAATTGAATGCGAGAAATCCATTGCCGCCGATCATGGGAAAGTCGCAGGTGATGCTCCCGCCCCTGGGCACGCAACTGGTTCATCAAACCGCTCATAACGAGCAGATCAAACGCCAGCGCCGGACGATCTTCGTCGAGACGCGCGATGCCAATATCGATCTGCTTAACAAAGCGCTCGCTACGGTTCGCAGGCGCGGCGAGAATTTTCAATTGATCACGGTCGGGCCGGTCGAGGATTTGCACGCGGATTTACCGCGAACCACCTTGGCGGAATCAGATCATGTCGCCCATGTGCGCGGCATGCTCGAATCGAATATTTTCCTCAGCGCCAAGACCAGCGCGATGGCGGACCATTATGCGGTGCGAGCGCTGCTGGCGGGATGCTGGCCGCTGGTGCCGCACTCGGGGGTTTATCGCGAACTGATTCCAGAAAAGCTGCATCCAGCGTGTCTTTACGACGGCACGCCGGAAATGCTCGCCAGTCGATTGCAGGATACATGGCACCTGGAACGGGCGGAGGGGTATGAGGATGATCTGGTGAAGATTCTCAGAAAATTCGACCCGATCAACGCCTGCCGGGCGATTGACGATCGGCTGGATGAGCTGGTCGTCAGCCAGAAGCTCGCGCAGGAGATGGCAAAGGAAATGGACGAGAAGAAGACATAAAAAAACACCCGGCGCGCATCGTGCACGCCGAGTGCTAGAGCCTGCGCATCCTTTCGCATACATCCCTGCATCGACAGGCGGCACGCTTCCCCGTGCCGCAGAAGGAAATTTCAATTCGCTACGCTTGTTCGAGTGTAGCCGGCAAGCATGCTCGCCGGCTAAACGATCAAAAGCCACTTTGCGGTATTGGTCTAACGACTAAACCGCAATCGGCGAAGTCAGCGGCTCAACCTCGTGCCGCGAAACAAGCTCTTCTAAAAAGATTGCCAAACCTTCGTCGGCGTTTGTGCCGATCACGCGCTTGGCGATTTTCTTTACTTCCTCTTTCGCGTTCCCCATCGCCACGCCCAAGCCGGCTTTGGCGATCATGGGGACATCATTCAGATCATCGCCGATTGCGATGATTTGGTCAGGGTCAATTCCATGCCGTTTTGCAACCGTCATAATTCCTTGCCATTTATTCACGGCAGGGTCGAAGACTTCGTATACGTCCACGCCGGCGCTCGGGATTGAAATCGCCAGCCCAAAAATCCGCTCGGCGAATTGCCGCTCCAACGCAAACTTTACGTTCGCAACTTCTTCAGACGGCGCGACGATGCTGATGCGAATCGTGTGGGCATGGTCGTGCTTTGCCAGCCGCGGCACAACTTCGAGTTTGGTTTTCGTCAGCTTCATCCAGCGGGCGGTTTCCGTGTTCAGCGGAAAATCACCGGTAACCAGATAATCCACTCCGCAGGCTTCGGTATCCTGGAGGGCAAGCACCGCATGGCCGGTGGATTCAATCGCGGCACTGAGTTCGCGAGCCAGTTTTGGATCCATCATCGTTCGATGCAGTATCACGCGTTGCTTGGTATCGACCACCATGGCTCCGCCGACGAAGACGGCTGAATCGTAATGGGCGACTGCATCGAGCACGGTCTGGCTTTCCGTCCAGTTCCTGCCCGTGGCGAAGCAAACCAGCATGCCAGCCGCCAGCGCCCGATGGATTGCCTCCCTGGTGCGCGGCGTCACTTGGCCCAGGGGCGAAAGCAACGTCCCATCCATGTCTATCGCGATCATTCTGTACAGCGAATGGCTCATCCCGTCCGTCTGGCGCTGAAACTAATCAATTTCAAAACGAATGCAACAGTTTTCTGTGTGATTGATAAGAATCTCCACAATAGGTTGTGGATAACTTTTTCGCATAGGCGATTACTGGTGTTTTCGTGCGATCAGCAGCGGCTTCACGCATTCGCTCACCAGGCGCTCGGGGCGAAAGCCGATCAAGTGTGACTCCAATCCAAATTCCTCACCGATGCCAATCACAACCAAGTCATAAGTTGCAGCTTCACGCAGCACGCAATCCACCGGCGATTCATCCGCGACGGCGCGAAAGGTGACGGGCGTGGGCTGCGTCGGATCGCTAAAGGTTTTCTCGACGATGGTCTTGGCATGAAGCTTGGTGGCATCGGATTCACGCTTTGGGGAGACGACGTGCAGCACTGTGACTGCTGCGGCGATGTTTCTTCCGATCCGGCCCGCGAGTTCCATCGCCAGGCGATCATGTGGCGTGCCGGTGAATGGGACGAGAATCTTTGCGACGCGTTCCAAGCCGCGATCGACCAGAATCGCGACGTCGGTGGGGCATTGCATCAGCACACGATGCACCTTGCCGCCAAGGATTGTGGCCCCGAAGACAGGCTTGTGAAAACCCATGACCACCAGATTGACGTTTCTCGCCCGGGCGAGGGCGGCGATGTCATTGGCGATGTCTCGCGACACGAGAGAAATCGGCTCTGCATCGATCTTCTGAGCGTGCGCCTGATCGAGCAGGGGAGTCAGGGCGGGGTCATCCCCGGCGACGGGCTCGGCATCGAGGCCGGTGCGATAGGCTTCGTGGTCGGTAGGGCGGCGAAGATGCAAGGCAAGCACTCGGCCGTCATGATTGCCCAGCAGATAACCAGCCAGACGCGCCAGGGTGATCCCGCTTTCCGGCAGTGCCACCGGCAACAGGATTGAGAAGCGAGGTTTGGCCTCGGCAGGCGCTTTCTCCGCTTCAAACAATCTCGGCGGGTAGATCCAATGTAGAATGGGCGTGGTCAGCGCGGTGGTGACCAGCGCCATGATGATCATCATCGCGAAGACGGCAGGGGTGATGACGCCTTCCTGCAAGCCGATATTGAGGATGACCAGTTCCATTAGGCCGCGGGTGTTCATGAGGATGCCGATGACGGAAGATTCGCGCAGCGGCAGGCCGCATGCGAGACCCGCAAGGGTTGATCCGCCGAATTTTCCCACGCAGGCGACTGCGGTGATCAGCAGAGTATCGAGCCACAAATCCGGGCTGTTGAGCAATCCAATCTGTGTGCGCAAGCCGGTGTAAGCAAAAAAGATCGGCAGCAGCAGCACGACCGTGTAATCATCGAGTTTTTCGCTGATGGTGCGAATGAATCGCGTTCCCTTGGGCATTATCGCGCCCATTAGAAAGGCGCCGAAAAGAGCGTGAATGCCGATCGATTCGGTTGTGTAGGCGGATGCCAAAACCAGAAGGAAAATTATCGCGATAATGGTCTGGCTGAGCCGGCCCTGGCGATCGTGATACAGTTGCAGGCGGCGCAAAAGGGGCTGGATGACCAGAAACATCACGGCGATGTAAATCACCGCGAGCAGGGCGGTGCGCAATCCGGGTCGCCAGCCGTCGGCTCGCGCGATGCCGACGACGAATGCCAGAATGCACCACGCCGTCACGTCATCGACGGCGGCGCAGGTGATGGCAATCGCGCCCGTTTTGGTTTTGTGAATGTTGCGTTCGGTGAGGATGCGGGCGAGCACCGGAAACGCGGTGATGCTCATGGCTGCACCCATGAACAGCGCCACTGATGTAAAAGGCATCCGGGGCGCGTTATTGAACAGTCGCGGATACAAATACAGCGTTAGCCCTGCGCCGAGCAGAAACGGTGTCATGATGCTGGCGTGGCTGATCACGACCGCCTGGCGCCCGCGATTCTTCAGCAGTTTGGGATCGAGTTCCAGGCCAACTAGAAACAGAAAGAAAATCACTCCAAGCTGGCTCAGGATATTGAGCAGGGCAACGCTCTCTGGCGGGAAAATCGCCTTCGACAGCGCCGGGAATAAGCTCGGCCCGAGCATGATCCCCGCGATCATTTCGCCCATGACCTGGGGCTGACGCAAATAACGGAAGACCATTCCTACAACCCGGCTGAGAAGCAGGATCAGGAATATCTGGAAGAGAAGAATGAGAATGACGTTACCGTGCATGGGCAGAATAGCTCGCGGCCGGACGGGTTGCGGGTTCGGGCTTGGGATACGTGCGATCGGTTAGATGGGCGATGAACGAACCTTTGACATCGCCGTCGAAATCAAGCCGCCAAAGGTCTCCCCCGGTTCGACCCAGAAAGCTCGCCTTGGCGCCATCGCCGGCGAGAACAATTCGCTTATGCTCGCCGAAGTGCTGATCGACGACGGTTTCATGGGTCATTTTCATCTGCAATGGCTGCGTGTCGGGGAGGGTGATCCTGAAATATCGCCCGGATTGCTCGACCTGCATTCGGGTTGGATTGGCGCTCGCCGTTGCTTGCTCGGGCGTTAATTCCCACTGGCCAGCCAGATCCTCGCAGGGATGCAGCATGGTGGTTCCCCACTCGATGATCAGCCACATGCCCGCCACGAAGATCACCATCGCGAGAATGTAAACATAGGAAGATTGATTCATAGGAGCGCTCCGGCGCGCAGCCTGAAGTTTCTTTGAAATCTGTTAAATCAATGTTACTCTCAACCCCATCAGTTCTGAAACGTTGTTTCTATCTGCATATGTTTAGGGGCATTGGCGCAATCTTCTTTGCGGCGTTGTTCGGCTTGCCTGTGGTGGTGCGGGCGGACGATCCAATCGGCGCGATACTCAATCAGGAAAAATCCGCTTATCAAACGACGCTGGATAAGGTCGACAACGACATGCTGGCCGTGCTTCAGCGGCGCGAAGATGCGGCCCGCAAGGGCGGCGACCGTAAATTGCTCGACCAGATTCTCGCCGAGCGCGACGCGTTGAATGCAGAAGGCAAGTGGCCGGCGTTGATTCCGACGCAGGATCTCAAAGCGCAGCTTCAAGTGGCCCGCCAGAAAATGGAAGCTGCCTATGCCCGGGCGATCGAGAACTATGCCCAAGCCAACAACGACGACGCATCCAAAACCACGCAAGATGATTTCGAGGATTTTCAGAGCGAAAACGACCGCGCGCCCTGGTCGGATCGAATCGGCGGCGTTGAGATTTTTAAGAATACCATCCGCGGCGAGTGGCAGCGGAATGGATCGACGCTCGAAAGCACCGGGCCTCTGGCGAATATTCTTCAGATCGTCGATTGTGCGCCGGCCAGCTTTCGCATGGAACTGGTCGCCCAGCGAACGCAGGGGAATGGGCCGCTGGTGATTGGATTTCCGTACGGCGAAAGCTGCGGCGACATGGTGATCGACGCCGGCGATCAAACCACCGGAATCTCCTCCATCAACAAAAGAGCCAGCTATAGGAATGAGACCACCTTCAAGGGGGATATTTTCACATCCGGCACGCCGGTTCGATTGTTGCTGACGGTTCGCAAGCAGCATGTGACATTGGCGGCGGGGGATCAGACGATCGTCGATTGGCGTGGTGAAGAGTCGCTGTTGTCCCGTCCGGAGGAAGTGAAGGCCGACCCCCGGGCGATCTTTCTGACAGTTCGCGGCGGGCGAGCGCATTTCCAGTTCAACTCCATTCGCATCAAGCCGTTGCTCCCGGTGGAGATGAACAAACCCACATCCGGGCCAATCTTGGCGCTGGCGGATTTTCAGGACCTCATGCCGCCCAAAAGCCATTGGAAGGGAACGAACACCCGCCTTCATGCGAGCGAACATGAAACGCCTTGTGAGATGACGGTTGTTTCGCATGAGGGAAACAATGTTGTCTGCCGAATCCGATACGAGAATTCGGCGGTCTGGGAGTGGTCGTTCGCCATCAAGGGGAAATCGCTGTCATTGGGCTCGGTGCGATGCGTGAAGGTGGCGGACGGCGACTCCCATGGGCTGCCCGCGTTGTCCGATCCGCAAGGGCATGGATCGATTAACGGCAAGGAAATTCAGTTGTCTTACAATTGGCGGGTCGCTTCCGGCGATGTTAAGAATCAACTTTACGAAGGGACGATTTTTCTGCATCGCGATGCGGATTCCCAGAAGAAGGAGTGAGTAAGCGTGGAAGTTGACGGTGTAAGAGGCAGTCAGGCAGGGGGTGAGCATTATTTATTTCGCACAGCACTTGCAAATCAAAGCGTTTTCGTGTTTCCTGTTCTTTGCCGCTCGGGTATCCCCGCCAAGGTTCCCCCCCTCCTTGGCAACCTTGAGCGGCATTTTTATTTCTATCGAGAACCCCCGATCGTCGTTTGTCCTCTGCCGCCTCGACGTGTCCGTAGCTATAATGACGCGTTGGAGGCTTGATGTCCCATCAATTGGTTGAAAAACAGGTTCTTTACACCGGCAAGAAGCTTCGCCTGGAAGTGCATCATCTGGAGAACCATGAAGGCAAGCGCTTAAAGCGGGAGGTCTGCGTGCATCCCGGCGCGGTTGTGGTGTTGCCGCTTCTGGATGAAAGCACCGTTATTCTGATTCGCAACAAGCGGTATGCGGTCGATCAGATTCTGCTGGAATTGCCGGCGGGGACGCTGGAGCCGAAAGAGCCGCCGATCAATTGTGCCGGGCGGGAATTGCTGGAAGAGACGGGGTATCTTGCCCGGAAACTCAAGCCGCTGGCCAAATTCTTTACCTCGCCGGGCATTCTTTCTGAGAAGATGTACGCCTTTGTAGCGTATGATTTGCAGAAATCGCACACGGCGCTGGAAGAAGGCGAAGAAATCGAAGTGCAGCCGACGAAATTGAGCGATGCGATGGCGATGATCGGCACTGGCGAGATCGCCGACGCCAAGACCATCGCCTGCTTGCTGATGTTCGAGCGGTTTGGCGTGCCGCAATCTGGAGTTTGAGATGGCCTGGCAGGATCGGCATTATTATCGCGATCAAAGCGGTGGGACCGGCAGCCCGTTGATGTGGATTTTAACGGGATCGATCCCGCTCTTCACACTGTTCAACATTCGCGTTCGCGCGCACGCATCGCTCATCATCACGATCGTGCTGGTTCTGCTGTTCGGGATGGGCGCAGGATTCAATTGGACGGATCGCGTGCAAAGCATGACGGTATTGTTCGTGATCGTGCTGCTGCATGAGTTTGGTCATTGCTTTGCGGCAAGATGGGTGGGGGGCGAGGCAAATGATATTTTGATGACTCCGATCGGCGGCCTTGCGTTCGCGATGCCGCCGCGAAGATGGCTCCCGACGTTTATTACTGTCGCCGCCGGGCCCGCCGTCAATCTCGTCATCTGCGTGCTGACCGGGCTGATTCTGGTCGGACTCAAAGGCGGGGTGCCTTGGAATCCAACCCGCTTTGTTCCCGGCGACAGTTACGCCTTGTTCAACGTTCGTGCGTATTCCCTCTGGATTTATCAGATCAGTTGGATGTTGCTTCTGTTCAACCTGTTGCCGATTTATCCGCTGGACGGGGGGCAGATGCTTCAGTCGCTGCTTTGGCCGAAGTTCGGATACGGCAAATCAATGCGCTTTTCCACAGTCACCGGCATTATCGGCGCCGCCGTCATCGGCATGATCGCCTTGGCAACGTTTAACGTATTTCTATTTTTCATCGCTTTCAGCGGCTTTACGACCTGCATGTCGATGCGCCGGCAACTGGCGGATATGCCCATCGATGATTTCGATCAAACCGATTATAGCGCTGCGTATGAAAATCCGGGAGCGCGCCGGAAGCACAGCCGATGGGCCATCCGCCGCGCCGCAAAGCGTGCCCAAAAGCTGGCCGCCGACGAGCACCGCGAGCAAATCCGCATCGATGCGATCCTCGCTAAGGTGTCCGCCCAGGGCATGCATAGCCTGACGTGGTCTGAAAAGCGCATCCTGAAAAAGGCGACCGAGCATCAGCGCGAACGCGATCTGGAAACATCGCGGCGGCGATATTGATTTCTATTTAGTCGAATCGTTTCAATTGCTTTCTGGCACCATGTCGGACACGCAGAATCCGTACGACTTGTTGGTCATCGACTACCCGAAAGAAAATCAGGTAAGATTGGACAGACAATGATCGAACGGGATATTTCGCATCACTTGGCTGGCCTGCCACGACATTTCGATGAGGAAAATCGCTCAGATTTTCGATCGACATTAAAATTCGATGGATAAAGCCGACTGCCTTGTTTACGGAATCGAGTGCGATCTGATTGAAAATACCTTCGAGATCGGCGGCAGCCCGCTTCTTCATGATAATTCGGAATTTTCCCACCATATCACTTTGGTATGTCAAATTTGGCGCGCATTCTGGCGGCAAACTCCCCGAAGTCAACGAATTCTCCTCGATCGATCTCCTTGTCTCCTTCCTCGATCTCGGCAATATCCTCAGGCATGAGCGATGTAGTATCTTCCATCATTCGCGCCAGCGCTTTTTGAACTACAGCGTCGGGATTGGGAAAATTTCCCGCCTTCACCTGGTCATCGACGAATCGCTCGAGTACCGGATCAGTGAGTCGTACTTCCATGAAGCGCATTATATCAATGAAACATCGTAGTGTCGCCTTTGACCTTTCCTCTATCCCGCTCTACTTTACCCGTGATGAACGACGCGGCTTTCCAGCAATGTATCAACCCTGCCTGTGGTGCGCAATACGCCATCGACGAGGCCAAGGTCGCCTGCACGAAATGCGGCAGCCTGCTGGATATCCGATATGACTGGAATAAGTTGCCGGTGCCCAAGAATCTGAATTTCTTTGAGCATCGCTGGGCAACCAAGGGAACGGAGCGCGAAGGGCGGCTGGATTTTTCGGGTGTGTGGCGATTCAGGGAATTGCTTCCGTTTTATCGCAAGGAAGATGACATCGTCACCATCGGCGAGGGCCGAACTGTTTTGCAGCAGGCGGATCTGCTCGGCAAGCAACTTCACATGCAGCCGGGAAATCTACTGCTGCAATATGAAGGCTTAAATCCGAGCGGCAGCTTCAAAGACAACGGCATGACGGCGGCGTTTACGCACGCGAACATGATTGGCGCTAAACGCGTCGCCTGCGCATCGACCGGCAATACCAGCGCAAGCCTGGCGCTATTCGCGAGCCTTGCGGAGATGCAGGGGATCGTCTTCATCGGCAGTGGGAAGATCAGTTTCGGCAAGCTGTCACAAGCGCTGGATTACGGCGCGATGACGCTTCAGATTAAAGGTGATTTCGACGACTGTCTGCGGCGGATTCGGCAAATCGCCGTCGATGTGCCTGCGATGGGCATCTATCTGATGAACAGCGTGAATCCGTTCCGGCTGGAAGGGCAGAAATCGATCATGTATCGCGTGCTGGAAGCGCGCGACTGGGAGCCGCCGGACTGGATCATCGTGCCGGGCGGAAATCTCGGCAATTGCTCAGCGTTTGGCAAGGCATTCATGGAGTTGAAAGAACTCGGCCTGATCAAAAAGATTCCGCGGCTTGCGGTCATTAATGCGAGCGGCGCGAACACGCTTTACACGCTGCACGCCAAGCAAAATCTTCGCTGGCTGGATGGAAAATACGATGCGACCGTGCCGCAGAAATTGTACGCGGCGATGGATGAATCACAGTATCACGCGCACACGGTTGCCAGCGCGATCGAAATCAGCAGGCCTGTGAATTTACCCAAAGCGCTTCGTGCGCTGGATGTCATGGGTAATGGCGTGGTGCGCGAGGTGAGCGATGAAGAGATTCTCGAACATCGCGCGATGGTGGCGAGGTGGGGTTTTGGGTGTGAGCCAGCGAGTGCGGCAAGCGTGGCGGGATTGCACAAATTGTTGGACGAAAAAGTGATTTCGCCAAGCGAAAGCGTCGTCTGCATCCTGACTGGTCATGAGTTGAAGGACCCCAACGCGACCGTGAAATATCACACTGGCATTGACATGAAGAGCGTGCAGGATTCAGCGCCGCGCGAGCAGCCGCACGGAAAGCTCTCAAACAGGCCGATCGTCGTGGATGATGATCTTGAATCGATCATCAAGGCGATGGGCGGCAACGCGGAAATGCTGAAGGGTGCGAATCTGAAAACCACCAAGGGCAATGTGCCACTGACGGAGTTTTGATGGTGGATGGTTGAATGTGGATTGTTGTGTCAATTCAACAATCCACGCTCAACAATCCACCTTCACCGGATTTAATATGACTTCAATCGCTATCACTGGAGCAAATGGGAGAATGGGCAGGCGCCTGATCGCGCTGGCGCGTGAGTCGGCGGTGTTTAAGGTGGTCGCCGCTATCGAGCGGCCCGAGCATCCGATGCTGGAACGCGACGCGGGTGAATTGGCCGGGGTTGGAACAATTGGCGTGCCCATCACGCCCGATCTGGTGCCAACGCCTCAGGTTCTGGTTGATTTCACGAGCGCGCCTTCGATGCGTCACTGGCTGAAGAATTGCCGGGATCGCGGCATTGCGATGGTGATCGGCACCACCGGCTTGCAACCCGCCGATCATGCAATCATCGATGAGACTGCCCAGCACATTCCGATTCTTCAGGCGCCGAACATGAGCCTGGGCGTGAATCTGCTTTTCAAAATTGTCGCGGATGTCGCCAAGCGGCTGGGTGATGATTACGACATCGAGATTATCGAAGGCCATCACCGCTTCAAGAAAGATGCGCCCTCGGGAACGGCGATGGGAATCGCCGAAGCGATTTTAGATGCCACCGGCAAGACGACCGATTCGCTGGTCTATGAACGCCACGGCGATGACATCGCCCGCAAACGCGGCGAGATTGGGATGCACTCCCTTAGGATCGGCGATGAAGTCGGCCGGCATTCCGCGCTCTTCGCAGCCCTCGGCGAGCGATTGGAACTCACGCACGTCGCCACCAATCGTGATACGTTTGCTCACGGCGCTCTTCGCGCCGCTCAATGGATCACGGAACAAAAGCCGGGACGATACACGGTTGCGAATATGCTGGATTTGAAATGAATCAAAACGAATTTGACCACAGATAAACACAGATGAACAGATAAACACCGATGAACACGGATAAGAAATTAATTCCGGATTTTATCTGTGATTCATCTCATCAATTCGCGAATCGATGAAACAACATGATGGTGGCCGCAATCATGCAGGCCAGAACGATGATCCCCATCGCCAGGTGTATCCAGCTTCGTTTGTCCGATTTTGTACCAACGCCAAACATCACAGCACGGCCCTCCGGATTCATCCACACTGATACAGTCTGCCTCCGATTTTTGCGGCGGCCACCCAAACGGTGAATCTGCAATTCAACTGGAAGTCCGGCTATAGGGGATATGCCAAATTTAAGGGTGCGATCGGCTCACGCGCGATAGTTTCCGCCGGTGCGTTTGTTGTATTCCTCGCGGATTTTGGCTTCGGCTTCGCCATAGAAAAATGAGAGCAGCACGAAGCGCCTGCCGGCGGTGATGTCGGTTGCTTCGTGAAGCAGCGAGCAAGAGAAAACGCATGCGCCGCCGGCGGTGGGGCGATAGCGATGCTGCCCGAATTCGGGGAAGCGGAGATAGCCGCCTTCGTAATCGTCGTTGAGCAGCAGCGACATCGCGAAGCGTCGATGCGCCGTGCCGCCGGTGGTGTTGTCGCGATGCGGACGAAAGTATCCGCCTTTACTCGCGTCGTAGCAGGCGATGCGGAAATCCTCGCGACGGGTCACGCTGTAGTTGAACGCTTTGCGGATTTCAGAAATCACGCGATCCGCGATGAAGGTCTTTACTTTTTCCTGCGCCGGGCCATCCGCATCTGACAGAAAATGATCGCGGCGAATCTTGTGGCTGTAATCGGTGATACCCACCGTCTTGCCGTCGACCTGCTTCATGAATCCGGATTCTTCGTTTTGCTTCTCCCAGATCGCCATCAAATCCTGGCACAACTCGCGTGGCAAAACATTCGGAACGAGCAGCACCGGCGCGTGTTGCACGATATCGCGAGGCTGCTCTCGCAATAGCCATGCCCGGGCATCGTCCAGAACCTGCTGTGCGTGGCCTTGCACGGCTGGGTCTTTATAAACCTTGATCACGCGCAGGCTGGGATCGAAAAGAAAGGTATGGCGTTGAAGCTGGAGAACGGGTTTGCCGTCCATCATGGTCTGATTCAGCACGCCGAAATCGCGCGAAAATGCCAACTGCTGATCCGAAAGCAACGGCAGCTTCAGCCCTAATTGCTCGGCGAACACTTTGTGCGAAGCAATATCTTC
>DATAPK010000285.1:0-12444 GCA_036265245.1 Tepidisphaeraceae bacterium
TGTGAAATGTTCTTGTTCACATGGATTTCGTCGGCCTCGATATAGACATAATTTTCAAAAAACTCCTCATTTTCTTTAAATTTTACAACATACAAGTGACCATCAAGGAACTCATTGTGTACAAATGTGACTGAGATATGAGAAGCGCTAGGATTGATATCGTGAACAGCTGCTATCGCGCGAGCGGCGGGATCAGTTTTCTCTGCCATTGAAACCCCGTGTAAATGTCATAGTTTCGAGTTCTGATTCTAATAATAAACGCGTGCCAATCAGAGTATCCTGCGAGTCTAACCAACGATTGTCAACGAATTCCTAAAAGTATTGAAGGAGTTGGCAGAACTATACCACGGGATGGGCGTGGGCGCGGCGGACGAGGCGATGGTTGCTAGATTCTTTTTCCATATGACAAAACATGAGAATCAATCCCACCAGCACCCAATCAGATGCATTCCTTTTGGAACCTCGATCGGTTCGTAGGCGCAGCCCTCACGCCATCCGAGCCAACATTCATCTGGTGCGACGGATTCTGGAAACCACGAGTGCACGTCTTCTGGTGAAGCACTGGTGATCACCCAGACGGTTTCACTGAAAGGCCACTCGGGAACATCAAACATCGAGACTTCAACGCGCACGTCGGCGACGTTGGGTGTACTGCGGATTTTCTTCAATACTGCGTAAGCTTCGGAAGGTGAGGGCATGGGTGAGCAATTGCACCAAATACTTCCATCGACGTCGTTGCCTTCGAAGAATTCCTCAAGTGTGACGAGAGGGTGTGGGGTTGAAGGGTCGTTGATATCGCCATTGCGGCTGACGCGTTCGGTGATTCGTTCCAGGGGTGTCATGGATCATCCTTTTCAATAGCTGGGTTCCAGGAAAAGCGCGATGAAGGAGATGAGGGTGGAGATGGTCCACCAGATGAGGATGAGGATATCGAAGGGGTCGCCTTGGACGTGGCCGTGGGAGGCGCTGACGAGGAAGCAGATGAGCCAGGTTCCCTGGGTGAGGAGGGAGAGGATCCAGATGGCGCGGGCCCAGTTGAGGGAGGGATGGCCGAGGGCTCGCCAGTAGTAGGCGGCGGTGAGGAGGTAGCCTGGGCCGAACCAGAGGATGGCTTGGGGCCAATCGGGGAGGACGAGGATGGCGAGGAAGATGGCCCAGAGGGTGGCGATGGCGGCGAGGAAGCCGGCGAGAAGGCGGAGGAGGAGGTGGCGATTGCGGGGGGAGGTGGGGAGAATTGGTTCTAGTGAAATGTTCATCGGGTGATTTTCCAACCCATGGTTGGGGGATTTTCAGTTGGGAGGGGGTGGGTGTCAATTTTGTGGGGGAATCGATTTCAAAGGTTTCACTTCTCTCGTAAGGATGGTGCTTGGACACACTCCGCAAGCGGAGTCGCTAAACGATTTGGTGTGAGGTCGGGAGAACTATTTTGCGCCGCGGGCGTGGGCGCGGCGGACTAGGCGGTCGACTAGTTGGGGGAAGGGGATGCCGGCGTGGTTGGCGGCTTCGGGGAGGAGGCTTTTGTTGGTGAAGCCGGGGAGGGTGTTGATTTCTAACAAGTAGGGTTGGTTGGTTTGTTCGTCGATCATGATGTCGACGCGGGCGAGATCGCGGGCGCCAACGATCTGGTTGGCTTGGCGGGCTAATTCTTTGCAGCGGTCGATCAAGGCGGATTCTAAACCTGTGTCGAAATGGTGTTCGGTGGCGTTGGATTTGTATTTGGCGTTGAAGTCGAAGAATTCGGATTTGGCGATGATGCGAATGGGGGCAAGGGGGGATTCTTCGAGTAATCCCACCGTGAGTTCGGGACCGGCGATGTATTGTTCGACGAGGGCGCTGCCGTGTTTCTTCACTACCGTTTCGATGGCGCTGGCGGCTTTGGCTTCGCACTCGGCGGGGGCTTTGCAGATGAAGACGTCGATGCTGCTGCCGCTGCTGATGGCTTTGACGACGCAGGAGCCGGGGATGGGACAGGGTTCGACGGTGGTGACGACGCGATAGGCTGGGGTGGGAAGGCCGGCGCGTTGCCAGGCTTGTTTGGTGGCGACTTTGTCCATACCGAGGCGGGAGGCTTTGGAGCCGGAGCCGACGAAGGGGATTTTTCGGGCTTCGAGGATTTCCTGTAGTTCGCCGGATTCACCGAATTGGCCGTGGAGGACGGGGAAGATGACTTCGGCGGGGTGGTCGAGGCCGGCGAGATCGGTGGGGGAGATATCGGAGGCGAAGACGTTGTGTCCGGCTTGTTGGAGGCCGGCGATGACGGCGCGGCCGGAGATGAGGCTGATCTCGCGTTCGGCGCTGGGGCCGCCGTATAGGACGGTTACTCGCATGGTGGGTTGCTTGTTGCTAGTTGCTTGTTGCTAGTTAAGAATTGCGCGCTGTGAGTTTCTGGCAACTAGCAACCAGCAACTAACAACTAGCAACTTCCCCATGCTCAGGGCCAAATCTGGACTTCGCTTTCGAGGTCGATTTCGTTTTTTTCGTAGACTTTTTCGCGGATGATTTTGACGAGTTTCATGACGTCGTCGGCGGTGCAGCCGGGGTTGGCGATGATGAAGTTGGCGTGTTTGACGCTGACTTCGGCGTTGCCGACGCGCATTCCCTTGAGGCCGGCTTGATCGATCAAAGCGCCGGCAGAGAGGCCGCGGGGATTTTTGAACATGCAGCCGCAGTTTTTGGTGTTGAGCGGCTGGGTGTTGCGCTTGTACATCCAGATTTCCTTGGTCTTTTTCATGATCGCAGCGGGATCATCTTCTTCGAGTTCTAAAGTCGCGCCGAGAATAAATCTGGCGGCGATGTTGGTGTTGCGGTATTCGAAAACGAGATCATCTTTGGTGCGTTCGAAGAAAGCGCCGTCTTCGGACATGACCTGAACGCGCTGGATGACGGCGCCGATGTCGCCGAATTTTCCGCCGGCGTTCATGCGGACGCCGCCACCGATGGTGCCGGGGATGCCGGCGAGACATTCGATGCCGGCGAGGCCCTGGCGGCAGGTGCGGAGAACGAGCTTTTGCATATCAACGCCGGCGCCGACTTCGCAGCTTGTCTTGTCGTATTTGACGCGACGCCAGTATTCATCGTCGAAGCGGAAGACCGCGCCGTCGACGCCTTCGTCGGCGACGAGCATGTTTGCGCCGAGGCCGAGGACGTAAATGCGGATATTGTTTTCGACGCAGCGTTTGGCGGCTTCCTGGAGTTCTTCGACGTTGCGTGGGCGGACAAAGAAGCGCGCGGGGCCGCCGATTTTGTACCAGGTGAATGGTGCGAGCGGCTCATTTTCGGAGACGATCTGTTCCAGCCCCATGAAGATGTTGTCGCTAGCGATACGCATGAAGAATTCCTGACCCTCAATCGACCAGTTCGCGTCCGATCTCCCAGACGTTTCCTGCACCCATCGTTACGAGCACGTCTCCGCCGCGCAGTTCACTCCGCAGATGTTCTACAATAGGCTCGAATCCGGATAAATGTCGTGCGGATTGTCCGTTGTTTTTAATTCGCGCGACAAGCTGGGCCGAGTTGACCTGAGAGCGGTCGGCGTCGCTGTCGCGGACGTAGTAGATATCCGGCAAGATTATTTCAGTTGCATCAGAAAAGCAGGCGGCGAATTCGTCGATGAGCAGGCGGGTGCGGCTGGCCTGGTGCGGCTGGAAGACGCAGATGAGACGATTCGGCTGGTATTTTTCGCGAAGCGCTTTGAGTGTGGCGCGGATTTCGGTGGGGTGGTGGCCGTAGTCGTCGACGATGATGGCGTCGTTGAATCGGCCGACTTCGGTCATGCGGCGATCGACGCCGGTGAAAGTGCCGACGGCGTCGGCGGCGCGCTGGGGATCGATGCCGACGGCGTGGCAGGCGGCAACGGCCATCGTTGCATTAATTAAGTTGTGTTCGCCGGCGACGGAGAGTTGGATTTTGGCGGCGAGTTTTCCTTTGTAGAAGATTTCACCAGCGCAGCAACCGTTGACGGGGGCGAGGAGTTTGGTGATCCAGGTGTAACCGTGCGAGTGTTGTAGCTGCGACGCCTCTTTTGGTTGTGGCACGGAAGGCGACGCAGGGTCACCTCCCATGAGTACATGGGATCCCGCGGCTACAGGTTCGCTGCGAATCAAGGTGCAGATTTCGACGGGGCGAGTGGTTTCGGCGAGCGCTTGGACGACGTTTGCATCGTCACCGGCGATGATGAGTCCATCGGGCGGGACGAGGTTGGCGAAATCTTTGAAGGATTGAATGATTCCTTCGATGCTTCCATAGCAATCCAAGTGATCGCGATCGATGTTGGTGATGAGGGCGATTTTGGGATGGAGGTTGTGGAAGCTGCGGTCGTATTCGCAGGCTTCGGCGACGAAGAGATTGCTTTTGCCGGAGTGGGAACCGCCACCGAGTTGTGGGACGGTTCCGCCGATGACGAAGCTGGGGTCGGCGGCGCAGCGGTCGAGGGCGTAGGCGATCATGGCGCTGGTGGTGGATTTGCCGTGTGTGCCGGAGACGGCGATGCCGGTGCGCTCGCGCATGACCAAGCCGAGCATCTCGGCGTATTTGATGGTCTTGATCCGATAACGATTGATGGCGGTTTGATATTCGGGGTTGGAGTTGGGGACGGCGGCGGTGCGGACGACGAGATCGATTTCGGGGGAAAGGAGTTCGCCGAGCTGATCGCGGGAGATTTTGACGCCGCGATGAGTGAGATCGAAAGTTTGGGAGTTTGGGTTGGGCTCGGAGCCGGTGATGATGGCGCCGTCGTCGAGGAGCATGCGGGCGAGGCCGGACATTCCAGAGCCGCCGATGCCAATAAAATGGATTCGCTTGCCGGCGAATTGACTGGCCGAGCGCGACTCCGTTCGCAACTCACTCACAACTTGCTCCACGTTGCGCGGCATGATACGGCCTTTGGGCGATGAGGGAAAGACAAGATTTAGAAGAAGTCAGAAGTCAGGATTCGGAATTCAGGAAAGGTTATCTGACTCATCGCGCCAACTGAATTCTGACTTTTGAATTCGGATTACGTCCACCATCTCTTTCATCGGTTTACGACGACGATCTCCCGTAGAACTTGGGCGACGTTTTTGGCGGCGTCGGGTTTTCCGAGAGATTTGGCGGCGATGGACATGGATTTGCGTTTGGGGACATCGTAGATGAGCGATTCGATGGCGGGGCGGAGCTTTTCTTTGTTCTTGGCAATGTCTTTTTTGTCGGTGATGAGGATGGCGGCGGCGGAATCGACCAGGACTTTGGCGTTGGCACGCTGGTGCATGTCTTTGTGGAAGGGGTAGGGCATTAAAATGGAGGGGATTCCGCAGGCGGTGAGCTCGGCACAACTGCTGGCGCCGGCGCGGCTGATGGCGAGGTCGGCGACGGCCCAGACGTCGGCCATCGCGGGGGTGAAATCGACGACGGCGGCGGAGAGATCGGCTTCGTGATAGCGTTGGCGGACGGCGGCGGCGTGGTCTTTGCCCGATAAATGAAGGATCTGCCAGCCTTGGAGCTTCATGCCGGTGAGGGTGGCGATGGCGGCGTCGTTGACGGTGGCGGCGCCCTGGCTGGCGCCGGTGATGACGAGGGTTTGGAGGACAGGATCGAGGCCTAGGCGTTTGGCGGCTTCTGCGCGCGGGGGGAGGGAGAGGATGTCGGAGCGGATGGGGCAGCCGGTGATCTTAATCTTATCTTTACGATTCGCGGGGATGTATCGGCTGGTCTGCTCGAACTGGCAGCAGACGGCCTGGACGTAGCGGAGGAGATATTGGTTGGCTTTGCCGGGGATGACATCGGGGTTGAGGATGGCGGCGGGGATTTTGCGGTTGGAGGCCATCTTGACGGCGACGCCGGCGGCGTAGCCACCGAGGCCGAGGACGGCGGCGGGGGGACGCTCGCGGAAGAGCTTGCGAAGCATGTCTTTGGTGGCTCGCCAAGAGCTCCAGAACTTTAACAAGCCACCGACGGTTTTGACGGGGGGGACGATCGGTTGGGTGAGGAATTCAAAGCCGGTGGGTTCGAGGATGGTGCGATCGATTTCCCGCTCGGTGCAGAGGAAAAGGACTTTGGCTTCGGGAAGGATTTCGCGGAGCGCTTGCGCAACCGAGATGCCGGGATAAAGATGCCCGCCCGTGCCTCCGCCGGCAAGGAAGATGGTCATTGGATCTGACATGCGGCGGCTTTAGCTCTGAACGGTCCACTCCTGCCAGACGTTTTCGGTGACGACATTAGGCAGCGTCCTTTTGTGAGGGGGACGGGGCTTTTTCATTGTTGGTTGTATTGTCGCGGATTCTTCCTCATGTTCATAGCGACAGACGCTGTATAGGAGGCCTAGGGCGGCGCAGGTGATGACCAAGCCGCTGCCGCCGGCGCTGATGAGGGGCAAAGAAAGGCCTTTGGTGGGGACGGAGACGGTGGCGACGGCCATGTTGATGGCGGCCTGGAGGCAGACCATGGTGGCGACGCCGAAGGCGAGCATTCGGCCGAAGCTGTCGCGTTTTTGTTTGATGGTTTGCCAGGCGACGTAAATGATGCCGAGGTAGAGGGCGGCGGTGAGGAGGGCTCCGAAGAGGCCTAGTTCTTCGCAGATGACGGAAAAGATGAAATCGGTTGTGTCTTCGGGGAGATAGCCGAGCTTTTGGATGCCGTTGCCGAGGCCTTTGCCGGTGAGCCCGCCGGTGGCGAAGCTGAGGAGGCTTTGAATGATGTGATAGCCTTCTTTGGGGTTGGCGTAGGGGTCCATGAAGGCGGTCATTCGGCGCAGGCGGTATTCCTTGTGGGCAACGAACCAGACGGCGGCTCCGAGGGCGGGGGGTATGACGAGCAGGAGGTGCCACCATTTGACGCGGCCGATCAGGAGCATTGCGATGGCGCAGACGCCGATGAGGGCGGCGGTGCCGAAATCCTGGATGACGACGAGCAGGCAGATGGCCGCGATGGGGACGAGGGTGAGGAGGAATCTCGAGAATTTATTCAGATCAACGGGGCGAGCGGTCAGCCACCATGCGAGGAATAACACGACGGCCCATTTGGCGAGTTCTGAGGGTTGGACCTGGCAGATGCCGAGGGATAGCCAGCGGCGAGCGCCGTTTTTTTCGATTCCGACATGAGGGATCAGGACGGCGAGGCACATGAAGGAGGCGATGGCGAAGCACCAGAGGATGGGGTTTCGCCAGGTGGTGTTGGTACCGCGCATCAGGCCCATGTAATCGATCTTGCCGACGATCAGGAAGGTGATCATCGCGACGGCGGCGAAGAAGATTTGTTTGAGGCCTGGGTCGGTCCAACCCCATTTGTGTAAATCCATGGTGGTTCCGCCGGCGTCCTGGTGGACATGCATCGAGGCGGATTGGACCATCAGCACGCCCATTAAAAGGAGGGAGAGCACGCAAAGCGTCAGCACGTCGCGGCTGCGCAGGTGGTAGATGGAAACGTCCATACGCTGGTGTTATCGGACGTGATAAGGCGAAGGCTTCAACAAAGTTCAAAGGAATGGATTGATCAGGTCAAGAGTCCCAATTCTTCGGGGGCTTCCCATGTCTTCGGTGTAGAGTTTGATGGTTTGGGATCGTTGACAAGAAGCTACGAGCATTGCATCCCAGAATGACAAATTATCCGTGGTTTGAAGGGAGCGAGCCATCGCCCAATCCGCAAGATCCGGCAGAGAAATAGCATCTGCCATTTGTCGCATGTCCTCCAGCGCATCCCATGCATTGGTTTCTGAAAAGCCTTCATTTGAAAGTTTGCGGGCAGCAGCGATGAATTCGCATCCAATCTGCCAAATCAACAATAATGGGGTAGCTGAAGAGACCAGTTCCTGCGCAATCGCCTGTTTGCGAGGATCGCGCTTGTCGTGACAATAAATCCAGATATTCGTATCAAGAACGATCATGCAATTTTTCCCGGGAGGGATAGGGCTGGTGAGATTGCATTTGTGAAGTGCGCGCTCGATTAAGGAAGCGCTGACGGGCTTGCGCATCGGCGCCGTTGCGGATCATGACAATCGCCTCTACGCGATCCCCTTTGTGACAAGGAAGATCACGCACTATCAATTGCCCATCTGTCTCGACGACAACCTCGACGCGAATTGCGGTCATATCTCACCTCGAAAGATATTGTAGCGAAACAATCTTCGTTCGTCCCATCTATCTCAGTTTCACTGTTACCAGCGCCATTGCGGCGAGGATGACGCCGATTAGCCAGAAGCGGATGACGACCTGGGTTTCGGGCCAGCCTTTTTGTTGGAAGTGGTGGTGGAGGGGGGCCATTTTGAAGATGCGTCGGCCGCGGCCATATTTGCGTTTGGTGTATTTGAAATAGCCGACCTGGATCATGACGGAGAGTGCTTCGACGACGAAGATTCCGCCGACGAGGACGAGGAGGAGTTCCTGGCGGATGACGATGGCGATGTAGCCGATGAGGCCGCCCATGGCGAGGGAGCCGGTGTCGCCCATGAAGACGGAGGCGGGAGCGCAATTGAACCAGAGGAAGCCGAGGCAGGCGCCCATCATGGCGGCGGAGAGGACGGCCATTTGTTCGCTGGCCTGGATGTAGGGGAGGAGGAGAAATTCGGCGAGGTCTTTTACGCCGATGCAGACGGCGAGGACGGCGAAGGTGAAGCTGGCGAGGCCCATGCAGCCGGCGGCCAATCCATCGAGGCCGTCGGTGAGATTTACTGCGTTGCTGAAGCCGGTGATGACAATCGTGCCGAGGACGATGAACATCGGCAGATTGATGGGTTGTTTCAGTTCTTTAAAGAAGGGGAAATAAACCTGGCGAACGGCGGGGAGGAGTTGGCCGTGGTCGTAGGTGAACACGCAGAGCACGACGCTGAGGCCGATCTGGAAGAGTAATTTTTCGAGGCCGGTGAGTCCCTGACGTCCGCCGCCGCGACGTTTGGCGGTGAGTTTGAGCCAGTCATCGGCGGCGCCGACGGCGCCGAGCCAGATCAGGCAGATCAATGCCATGAGCACATAAAAGTTCTTGAGGTCGGCGATCAGAATAGTGGTGGCGACGATGGCGAGGATGATAAGGATGCCGCCCATGGTGGGGGTGCCGGCTTTTCCCTTCATCTTTTCGTTCATTTGTTCCTGATCGAAATCAGGATTGTCGCCGATTTTTTGTTTTCGGAGCCAGGCGATGACGCGTGGGCCGCAAAAGAGGACGATCAGGAAGCTGATCGGGACGGCGACGATGGTCTGGAAGGTGATGAATGTGAAGACGCGAAGAAAGCCGAGGTGGTGGGATTCGAGGAAGTCGCTGAGATGTTTGATCAGCAGGTAGAGCATGGGGAAGGTGGGGTCATGGCAGCGCTAAGCCGCAAGCGGCGGTTAAGAGGCAACTTTGATTGAGGACGCATCGTGATGTTTTCGGATTGCTTCGTCAATCGCTTCAAGGCGCATGGAGCGAGAGCCTTTTAAGAGGATCAGGTCGCCGTCTTTCAGCCGGACAGGAACGCCTCGGGTGGCTTCGGTTGAATCGTTGAAGCGCAGGATGCGGTCGTTGGGCAATCCGGCGGTGCCGGCTTCTTCAGCGATCAAAGCTGCTTGGTGCCCGACGCAGACCAACAAATCCAATTTACATTGTGCGGCAACCTGGCCCATCTCACGATGATATCGATCCGATGTTGAGCCAAGCTCCAGCATATCGCCGAGGATGGCGATGTGTCGGCCGGGCGATTGCAGTGCGGCGAGGGTTTGGAGGGCAGCGCGCATGGAGCTGGGGTTGGCGTTGTAGGCGTCGTTAATCAGGGTGATTGGGCCGATGGATTGCAATTGCATGCGCATTTCTGGGCCGTGCGCGGTGGCGAGGGATTCGATTGCTTGTTCTTCATTCACACCCATGCGGCGTGCAACGGCCAGCGCCGCCAGCGCGTTGCAGGCGTTGTGCTTACCGAGCATGGGGACGAAGACGCGTCGGCGGCTTTTGTTCAGGCTGAATCGTACGCCGGTTTGGTCGCATTCGATATTGCTGGCGAAGAGGTCGTTGGTTTCGTTCAGGCCGAAGGTGATTTTTTGGCCGGGAAAGGATTCGATCTCTTTCAGCAGATCGGGGTCGTCGCCGTTGACAATCAGTGTGCCTTTGGCAGTCATGCCGCTGACGATCTCGGCGTTTTCGCGGCGAACGCCGTTGAGGTCGCGGAGGAATTCAAGATGCTCGGCGCCGCAGTTGGTGATGACGGCGATATCGGGCAGGGCGATGTCCGAAAGGTTTTTGATTTCGCCGAAATGGTTCGTGCCGATTTCGAGAACGAGATAATCCTGTGAAGGGTCGGCGGGGAAAATCGCCAGAGGAACGCCGATGTCGTTGTTAAAACTTTTTGGGGAGATCGAACCTTTGAGCTTGGCGCTGAGGGCGGCGTCGATGAGGTGCTTGGTGCTGGTTTTGCCGTTTGATCCGGCGACGGCGATGACTTTTGCCCGCATCTGCTTTCGCACGTGCATGGCGAGTTTGCCCATCGCCCGGCGGGTGCTGAGAACGCCGATGAGATGGAAATTGGCGATTGGTGTAGCAGGGGGCTTTTCGACCAGGGCGGCGATGGCTCCACTTTTAGCGGCGTCGGCGAGAAACTCGTGGGCGTCGAATTTGTCTCCCTTAATCGCGATAAACAAACAGCCTGGCTCGATGCGGCGGGTATCCGTGCAAATGCTTTTAACGAACGGCGTGACTTCGGGAATCACTGAAAGTGATCGCCCGCTTATGGCGCGCTTGATGTCCTGAATCGACAACGGTTTCATGGCCTACCCACAAACAGATTCATACCAGCGCCAGCCGGGCCTTTATAGCTCGGGTCGCTTCTTCCACATCATCGAAATGATTCTTGGTTTTACCAATGATCTGATAATTTTCGTGGCCCTTGCCGGCGAGGAGGATCACGTCATTGGGCTGGGCGTCGCTGAGAATTCGCTCGATGGCCTTGTGTCGATCGGGCTCGACGATCACCGGCTTGCGGTTGTTTTGGGGGATTCCGGCGACAATTTCGTCGATGATGGCGGATGGGTTTTCGGTGCGGGGGTTGTCGCTGGTGATGTAGACGGCGTCGGCCTGGGTGATTGCGGTGCGCGCCATTCGCGGCCGCTTGGTTCGATCGCGGTCGCCGCCGCAACCAAACAAAATCCGGAGACTCCCGCGCGTGAGTGGGCGAAGCGCGCTCAGGACGTTGGCCATGGCATCGTCTGTATGCGCGTAATCGACCAATACTGCGAATGGCTGGCCAATGCGCACTGCCTGCAAACGCCCGGGGGCACCTTGCGCATCGCGCAGGCCCGCGGCGATTTGGTGGACTGTCAGGCCAAATGCTTCACCGACCATTGCGGCGGCACAAAGGGCGTTTTCAATGTTGTGGCGGCCGATCAAAATCATCGAAACCTCGGCGCGACCGTCGGGTGTCACCAGAATAAATTTTGTGCCGCTGGAGGTGATTGCGATATCCTGTGCGCGATAGTCGGCGTGGTTCTTGATGCCGAAGGTGACGATCCGGGCTTGGCAATCGCGCTTCATACGAGCAGAGCCGGCATCATCCGCGTTGACGACCGCGACGGCATCTTCGGCCAATCCCTCAAACAATTTCGCCTTGGCGTCGGCGTAGGCGCTCATCTCTTTGTGGTAGTCGAGATGATCGCCGGTGAGATTGGTGAAGCCGGCGGCGGCGAATTTGACGCCGATGACGCGCTGCTGGTGCAATGCGTGGCTGGAGGTTTCGATCGCGCAGGCGCGGCAGCTGTTGTTTCGCATCGCGCTGAGCAATTCGGCGACGTGTACCGCGCCGGGCGTGGTCATTTCGCTTTCGCGCTTGGAGGCTCCGTCGTCGGTTTCGACGGTTCCGATCATGCCGCAGCGCTGTTTGTTTTTTTGGAGCAGATGGCGGATGAGATAGGTGGTGGTCGTTTTGCCGTTGGTTCCGGTGACGCCAAGGACTTTGAGCTTTTTGCTGGGATCGCCGAAATAAATGTTTGCCAGGATCGAGGAAGCGGCGGCGGCGTCTTTCACCAGGATTTGCGGAAGGGGGGAAGTGTCGATGGATGTTTCGGTGACGACGGCCACCGCGCCTTTGGCGGCGGCGTCGGTGATGAATTGCCAGCCGTCGGTGTTGCGTCCGGGCCGGGCGATGAAGAGATCGCCTTTATGCACTTGGCGCGAGTCATCCTTAATGCCGAGGATTTCGAGATCGGGCACGCCTGCTAAATCGAGGGTTGAATCGAATTGACTGATTAACTTCCGCAGCAGCACCGGGACCTCCATATCCCAAGCCCAAATCCGAGGGGAAACATGAGCCGCGAACGACCGTGTCCGCGAAAATCAGGCTATCACACTCCCGCAATGGATTCAACGAATCCGGCCAAGGCTTGAGATATCGTGTTCATCGGCTGGGCGAGGGGTTGGAGTGCAAAGGAATTCGGGGAGCCACGAAGACACGAAGGGACGAAGAAAGCACGAAGAACGAATTTGGATTTTCTTCGTGACCCCTTCGTTCCTTCGTCT
>DATAPK010000286.1:0-2924 GCA_036265245.1 Tepidisphaeraceae bacterium
ATCCAATCCATCGATCTTCGCCGCGCAAATGAAATCATTCATCGACAATCCGCCCACCGAATGCGTGCTGAAGCGGATTGCCAGCTTGTTATATCCCACCTCCATATCGGGGTGATGATTCTGCTGGTTGGCGATGTAGGCAACCGCATTGACGAACGCCATCGTTTGATAAAAATCCTTGAACTCAAATGCCCGGCGGATTTCATCGCCGCTGCGCTTCCACCCTTTCACAGATTTGAGGAGCTTTTTAATCGCGTCCTCCTTGAGTGCAACCGTTTTGTCCTTGCACGTCTGATCGATCAATTTTGAACTTGGCATAAAACCATTATACGGTTAAACGTTTCAGCGGATAACCTTCATTCTGGAAAGATGCGTTGGATCATCGGCGACATTCACGGCATGTATCGGATGCTTTGTGCATTGCTGGAAGCGGTGCAACAAAAAGACCCATTGCCACAGTTTTATTTTGTCGGCGATTACGTCAATCGCGGCCCGGAATCCAAACTCGTCGTCGATCTTCTGCTCTCATTGAAAAACGCCAGGTGCGTTCGCGGCAATCACGATGAAGTCTTCGATCTTGTGCTCAATAACCACAGCTTTGCGCCGCACCCCGAGATGAACGCCCGCCTCGATGCCTTTCTCGGGTTTCTTCAGTTTGGCCTGGATGCGACCTTGCTCAGCTATGGGATCGATTCCGAAAAAATCGAGCAGGCCGCGCATCGCCCCAGCTTTAAGGCGTTGGATCATTTGCTCGAATCCATTCCGCAAGAACATCGCAACTTTTTCCAGTCGCTGCCCACCGTCATCGAAGAATCCGATCTCATCATCGCTCACGGCAAGTGGGACCCGGAGATGTTGAACGATACTTATCAAATCCGTTACCTCGCCCCCGACTCGCCGCAACGCAACTTGATTATCTGGGGCCGCTACGTGGAAAATGAGATCCGCAAAACCAAACCGTGGTCGCGCCGGATGTTTTTCGGCCACACGCCTGTTTCCACCTATGCTTCGTTCTGGACACGCGATGCACATCGCCCCATCATTGGCCCTCAGATTGTCCTTCTCGACACCGGTGCCGCGCTCAGCGCACAAGGCAGGCTTACCGCGGTCTGCGCTGATGACCTTTCTTTCATTCAAATCGATCGTGGCGGGATTGTTTTGTCAGGGAAATTACAACAATAGCCAACACAACCATGCTGGATTTGCCGCCCCACCATCTCGCCATCGCGCTGCTTCAGCCGCAAATCGCCCCCAACACCGGCAACATCGCCCGCCTTTGCGTCGCCACGGGGACGGCGCTTCATCTGGTTCGCCCGCTGGGTTTTGTTCTCTCTGACAAGAACCTGCGGCGCAGCGCGATGGACTATTGGCCGAGGCTCCATCTGACGATTCACGAAAGTACCGATAACTTTATTCAATCCATGGAAGGCCGCCGTCTCTGGTTCTTCGAGAGCGCGGCGACACAAAGTTTCTGGGACGTAAGATTTGGCGACAAAGACGTGCTAATCTTCGGCAGTGAAACCCGGGGCATCGATCCAGCCATTTTAGGGTCATGTCCGGAGCGGACGGTACGTCTCCCCCAAGTTGCCGGGGAGCGCTGCCTTAACCTCGCAACTTCAGCCGGCATAGCCATTTACGAGGCAGTCCGGCAGGTCTATAACACCCCCAACCCGGCCTCGAACCCCCTATTCAGGAGTTGACACTGCCGCCTCTATAAGATAAATCAGGGGTCGTGCATCGAAGGAAAGGCCCACGCGGGACTTTCAGGTTATTTTAATCTTCGATGCTTTCACAGTGGGTGCGTTTGGGTGATTGAATGGAATTCATCAACCACGCTCATGGATGAGCATTATAAGACGCACTATTTCCCTGGGAAGGGAGTTTAGGAATGTCTGTTTTACGTCGCGGGAGGATTCCCGCGCTCGTTATCTCGGCTTGCGCGTTGGCTCTGTCGGCCAATGCGTCCATCAGGACAACCGACTCGCAGGATGCGAAGTCTGGTTCTCCCATTGTTGCCCCTCTTATTACGTCGAGCGATGAATTACTCGGCCTCAATAGCGGCGGGCACGGCACCGACGTTGATTGGATCCTGCGGGACGATCGACAAACATTGCCGGCCAATCTGTCGGTGTTGAATGCAGACGCAGCATTCAATGTGTCGACTGCACCTTCTCTCTATCGCACAAATACGCCTATTCCTGTGGCAAATACGCCACATTTGAACGAGCCGGTTGTTTTAGTGCCGGTACCCGTTTTGAACGTGGGCTGGGCGATTATTCTCTGCTCGGTGCTTTTCAGCATCGGCGCACGGGTGCTGCGTTTCCGCCGTCCCGTTCGCGTTCGTGCATAAGGGCCCAACCCCCCTCAAATAACCCTCAAAAGCCCCGGCATGGCCATGCCGGGGCTTTGCTTTTTGACGACATCTGTTGATCCACTCCCCATCTGTTGATCCATTCCCCGCCGCCTCTCATAATTCCGCCTGATGAAACGCCCGGCGGTTTTCTTTGATCGCGACAATACGCTCATCATCGGCAACGATTACATCGGCGACCCCGACGATGTCGTGCTGATGCAAGGCGCCGCCGACGCGATCTCGCGCACCCGCGCGCTCGGGTATGCCACTGTCGTCATCAGCAATCAATCCGGCGTGGCGCGCGGCATGTTCACCGAAGCCGATGTCCGCGCCGTCAACATGCGCCTGGAAGATTATCTCCTTGAAGAAAACCCCAACGCCGTCATCGACCGCCAGGAATTCTGCCCCTTTCATCCGGACGGCGTCGTGGAGCGCTATCGTCGCGACAGCGATCTTCGCAAACCCAAACCGGGGATGATCATCAAGGCGGCGGAACTTCTGAAACTCGATCTCTCGCGAAGTTGGGTGATCGGCGACGCCCCGCGCGACATTGAAGCCGGCCACGCGGCCG
>DATAPK010000287.1:0-5273 GCA_036265245.1 Tepidisphaeraceae bacterium
GTTGGAACTCGAGTCTCCTAGGCGCAAGTTCAAAGTCGGCACCCTCGGTTGGACTGCCGACGACTTGGACGACCCCCGCATCGAGCGCCTCTGGGAAAAAGGCCGCTATGAAATCGTGGAAGGAGTTCTAACCGAAATGCCTCCCGCACAATTCGACGCCGGTGAACCGCTCATCAGATTACTAAGTCGTCTTCAGACTTATGTGGACCGAAAAAAACTCGGCGGCGGCTTTGCAGTCGAAACGGACATCATCATCGATCAACTGAAAGTCGCCATCGCCGACGCGGTCTATCTGACAGCCGATGACAAAACCCGCCAAGCCGAACTCTACGCAAAAAAACCGACTCGCCGCCCCGAAGTTCGTTTCGGCCGCCTGTTAATCCCTCCCACCCTCATCATCGAAGCCATCAGTCTCGGCCACGAAGCCCACGACCGCGAAACCAAATTCAACTGGTACGCCGATGCCGGCGTAAAGCATTACTGGCTCCTCGACACCTTCCGCCGATCGCTCGAATGCTACACGCTCAGTAAAACCGGTTATCGATTAGAAGCTTCCGGCAGCGACTTCCAAAAGATAAAGACACCGCTCTTTCCCGGCTTGGTTATTCCGCTGGCCAAGTTGTGGGAATAGCAAACCCCTAAACCAGCATCATCCCCGGCTCTTCCAAGAGCCCCTTCAGCGTCCTCAAAAACTCCGCCGCCGTCGCCCCATCCACCACCCGATGATCCGCGCTCAGCGTCATCGTCATCATCGTCCGCGCCACCAGTTGGTCGTTCCTGACCACCGGCCGCTTCTCCGCGCCGCCAATCGCCAGAATCCCCACCTCAGGCGGATTGATAATCGCGCTAAACTCCCGCACCCCATACGTCCCCAGATTGCTCACCGTGAACGTCGCCCCCGTCATCTCATCCTGTTTCAATTTCTGCGCGCGAGCCCGATCCACCAGATCCGCCGACCTCACCCGAATCTCCGCCAATCCCATTTGGTTGATGTTCCGCAACACCGGCACGATCAATCCATTCGGCAGCGCCACCGCCATCCCCAGATGCACATCCGGATACTGCGTGATCTCCGTGCCATTAAAGTGCGCGTTCACCGCCCGATGCTGCACCAGCGCCGTCGCCACCGCCTTGGCGACAAAATCGCCAACACTAATTCTGACGCCCGTTTTCTCGATCGTCTTATTCATCCGCTCGCGCAGCTTCACCAGCTCTTCTGCATCCACATCGATCGTCTCATAGAAATGCGGAATGTTCTGCTTGCTCTGCTGCAACCGCTGCGCAATCACCGACCGAATCTTGGTCAGCGGAATCACTTCCTTCTGTCCGCTCGACGAACGCGTCGCCAGCACCGGCGTCGGCGTCGAAGTTTTCTTATCCTGCTTTGCAAAGCCCAGGGATTGCGATCCCTGGCTTCCCCGTTCAGACGGTTTGAAGTTAACAATATCCCGCTGAATGATCCGCCCGCCAGGCCCGCTCCCATTGATCTGCTTCAGATCGATATCCTTCTCCGCCGCCATCCGCCTCGCCAATGGCGAAACCCTTAGCCGCGCCCCATCCCCGCCTCGCTCTTCATCCCGTTCCGCGATTCCTGTGCTCGCCGCCGACATCGTCCCGCGCGACTTATGCATCGTCGCTGACGCCTCCATCGAAATCGCCTCGGAACTATGCTCCGGCTCATCATGAACCGTCTCCCGCCGCGCGTGCGCCCGCCCTTCCTCAATCGGCCCATGCCCCAATTCTGAATCATGACTCGACGCCCCCGATGGCGTGCTCTTCGACCCCGCCGCCGCTCCCGCACTCGCAGCAACCGGTGCCTTCGCCCCCGCTTCAACCTTTTCACCCTTCCCCGCCACAATCGCCAGCGCCTGCCCCACCGCCGCCTTCTCCCCTTCCTTCACCAAAATCTGCGCCAGCGTGCCTTCGTGCTCATCGAACGCTTCCTGCTCCATGACAGCTTTATCGGTTTCGATATCGGCAATCTTCTCGCCGGGTTTGATCTTGTCCCCCACCTTTTTATACCACTTAATCAGCGTCCCCTCAGTCATCGTATCCGAAAGCTGAGGCATCGTAATTTCAACAGGCATGAGAGCTCCAAATGATGAACGATGAATGATGAATGATGAATTCGCTTTTCTGCATTCATCATTCATCATTCATCATTCATACTTCGTCATTCGACGTAGCAGACTTCCTTCGCCATCGCAACCACCTTCTCCACGCTCGGCTGCATCGCGATTTCCAGATAATGATTGAACGGCACCGGCACATCGTCACAGCACACCCTGCGAATCGGCGCATCCAGATCGTCAAAAATCTTGTGCTGAATCTTCTCCAGAATTCCCGCGCCCATCCCGCAGTAAGGCCAATCCTCATCCACGATGATGCAACGATGCGTCTTCCGCACGCTGTTCATGATGCATTCTTCATCCAGCGGCCGAAGCGTCCGCACATCGATCACTTCCGCGTCAATGTCATGCTTCTCCGCCAGTTCCTGCGCCGCCTTCAGCACCATCTTCGTCACCTTCCCCCACGTCACCAGCGTCACATCATCCCCGCACTTTTTCACATCCGCCTTGCCGATCGGAACCGTGTAATCTCCCTCGGGCACTTCGCCCTTGTCGTTCAACATCATTTCCGATTCGAGGAAGATCACCGGATCATCGCAGCGGATCGCATTCTTCAGCAATCCCTTCGCATCGTAAGGCGTCGACGGCGCAATCACGATCAGCCCCGGCACACGCGCATAAATCGCGTCCATCCGGTGGCTGTGCGTCGCGCCAAGCTGATGCGCAATCCCATTCCCGCCGCGAAAAACAATCGGCACCTTAAACTGCCCGCCCGACATATACCGCACGTTCGCCGCGTTATTCATCAACTGATCGATCGCCACCAGCGAAAACGACCAACTCATAAATTCAATGATCGGCCTTAGCCCGCACATCGCCGACCCAACCCCAATCCCCGAAAACGCCGCTTCTGAAATCGGCGTATCAAATATTCTTCGAGGCCCAAACTTCGCGAGCATCCCCTCCGACACCTTATAAGCGCCGTTATATTCCCCGACCTCTTCTCCCATCAAAAACACATTCTCATCGCGCTCCATCTCCTCGGTCATCGCCTGTCGAAGCGCCTCTCTGAATTGAATCTCTGGCATGGGTTAACTTTCCTGCTGTTCAATCAAATGAATTGAAACTATCTGGCATTCTGATGTCAGACGCCGGTGTCTGAGGTACTCCGAAGACCCGGATCTCCGGTACTCACTTCTGCAAAGGATATTTCTCCGCCAAAATATCCGTATACAGCTCTTTCAAATCCGGATGCGGGCTCGAATCCGCGAATTTCACCGAATCATCCACCAGCCGCTTGCACTCATCCGTCATCGCCTCAACCTGCGCGTCATCTACCATTCCCTTTTCGCGCAGCCGGCGTTCGTAAATCACAATCGGATCGCGCTGCTTCGCCTGCTCGGCTTCTTCCTTGCTCCGATACTTCATCGCATCCGACATCGAATGCCCCCGGAAGCGATACGTATTCGCCACCAGATAAGTCGGCCCTTCCCCACGACGCCCCCGCTCAACCGCTTTCCCCATCTCTTCGATCACAACGTCGATGTCATTCCCATCAATAGAGCGAGCCGGCATTCCATAACCGGCTCCGCGCTTCACTAAATCTTTTTCACCCGACGACCGCGATACCTGCGTACCCATCGCCATGCCGTTGTTTTCTACAATATAAATACACGGCAGCTTCAGCAGGCTCGCCATGTTAAGTGATTCATTGAACGTCCCCTGATTCAGCGCCCCGTCCCCAAACAGAGTGAAGCAAACCCCGCCCGTTTTCTTGTACCACGCCGCAAACGCAAACCCCGATCCCAGCGGGATCTGCCCGCCCACGATCCCATGCCCGCCCATATTTCCGACTTCCGCCTGGAAATAATGCATCGAGCCGCCCTTCCCCTTCGAGCAGCCGGTGGCCCGTCCAAACAGTTCCGCCATCGCCGGGCGTGGCTCCATGCCCAGCGCCAGCGAATGCCCGTGATCGCGATAGCCGTTGATGAGATAATCCCGCCCCTTCTCAAACACCGCCGCGATTCCCACCGCCACCGCTTCCTGTCCGCTATACAGATGACAGAAACCGCCGATGCGCTGGCCCGGCTTGGTGTATTCCTGGTAGGTTCGTTCTTCAAATCGGCGAATGAGGATCATCATTCGCAGCCGCTCGCGCTCGACCTTGCCATCGCTCATGGTGGATGTGGCAGCCGGTCGAGCTGTTACCTGCTCAGCAACAGCCATTGGCTCAACTCCATTAAATTTCGAGGCTTGTGGCCTCCTGGGGCGCATCGTGTCCTGGTTGGCACGACGTGCAGAACTCCCAAAGTGTATGTGGATTCCCCCCCGCCTTCAACCCCGCAACCAATCCTGCTTCGATATGACCCGCAACCACCCCAAAAGCCCATGACTCTGCCATGGGACCCCCTCTAACCCCGTCTCCGTCTCAAGAAAATTGCACATCCCACCATCACCCCCACCATCCCCGGCTCCGGGACCAACGTCCCCAACGATCCCGTCACAAAATATTGCCCCACATCCCCATAATTCCCCGCACTCGAAACCACCAGGTCATAATTCCCCGCCGGAAGATTCCCCGCAACCAGTTCGCTCAAGCTGCTCGTCGCCGACTGCGCCACCAGTTGCCCATTCGCCGTATAAATCTGCGCCGTCGCATCCAGCATCGCCCCAAACGGCGCCACATTCACCAGAAAGCTCACCAATCCCCCCGGCGACTGAAACGAAAAATAATCCCGATCCGTCGAATGAATAATGATCCCCTGCGCATTAAAAAATCCCGTTCCATCAATCGTCAGCGCCGCCGCCGTCGCAAAACTCGTATTGTTCGGCTCCGCCCGATACCCAAACCCATTCGTCGCCGACGCAATGATCGACATATCATCCTGCTGCACATTCGAGCCATTCGTATCCGATGTCCCGCTCCACCAAAGCCCCCGATCCGCATAATAACTATTCCCCATCACCGGCGACTTGGTCCCCGGCTCTTCCAACTGCGGCAGTTTCTGATCCGCCAAATCCTGTCTGAATTGATACGTGCCAAAACTATATTCGTTTAACAGGCCACCACCCACAAAATCGCTCTGGTGATAAAGCCCAAACTGATGCCCCGCCTCGTGACTGATTGCCTCCGCCACATACTTCGGCGTCCCGGGATGCGAAATACTCAGATTCTGCGAAAACGCAAACGACACATTCGGGTTA
>DATAPK010000288.1:0-4079 GCA_036265245.1 Tepidisphaeraceae bacterium
ATCGTTCGCGATCGAAATATCCTTCGCAAAACCATCGACCATCAGGGCCGGCCCACTTATACGGAAGAACGGCTTTTTACCTATCTCCAGCAGTTCGAGCGAGATTTCGCCAAGAGCAGCGCGAAGATTATCGACGCGACGGAAGGCGGCGTACTTAAACGCGGCGCGACATCCATGACCTTCGCCGACGCGATCCGCCAATTCTGCACCGAAGAGATTTCCGTCGATTCACCAACGCACGGCGGCATGAATTTCGAGCGGCTCGCCGAATGCTCCACCAGCCTGACCAATCGCCTGAACGAAGCGATCGAAATCGAGCGCATCGGCCGCGAGACGATGCCGCTGCTCGAAGAGATTCGCGATCATCTCGACGATCAGCCCCGGGTGAATCGCAACATCGCACGCATCGATCTGCTGCGGGCGAAGATGAATGACCTGCATCAGGCATATCACCTGATTACGCAATTTATGCAAAACGCAGAGCTCAAGCGCTTCCATGCCGACCGAAAGATCAGCGCGCAAAAGGTAGACGGCACTGAAAAGCAGCGCCGCCAGGTGCAGCGCGACATCGACAACGTGCAAGGCGTGATCGACGCGGCGATTGGGTTTCAAAAGCTGATGCAGGTGACGATCGAAGAGATCGAAGCGCGCGTTCAACGGACCGATCGGAGGGCCGCTGCGTGAATAATGTCACCGCCATTTGTTCGATGATTCACGAATCCGCCGAGCGAAACAGCGCGACCCGATTGTTCCGGCAAGACCCGGTTCTCAGTTGGACGCTCGACAGACTCGCGCAGAGCAAATCGATCGGGACGATGGCGATCATTTGCTGGGAAGACCAGGCTGACGCCGTTGTGCCCATTGCAAACGAAGCCGGCGCCCACGTGCTGGTGAAAGGGCCGCGGCATGCGATTGGCAGCGTCGAATCCGTCGCCGCGGCTCAAAATTTCGCGGATGGATGGCGCGGCGGACTGAGCGGAACGTGCGAATTCGATCGCGGATTCTTCGCGCCATGGCTCATCGAGATCGTCAAGCAATTGCAGAGCGACGCGGTGTTTTTGATCGACCCGGCGTCGGGCCTGGTTGATCCGCAAATCCTTGATGCAACTGTTGAACATGCTCGCGAAAAAATTGAATGCGAAATTTTCTTCTCGCAGGCGGCACCCGGATTGGCCGGAGCGCTGGTGAAGCCTTTGCTTTTGGAGCGGCTCGCGGCGGTTAATGTCCACCCTGGCCGCATACTGCATTACATGCCCGAGCAACCCGTGCGCGATCCCATCGGCGGCGACGGGTGCGTATCCGTTCCTACTCCGATCACCCGCACCACGCGGCGGTTCAAGCTGGATTCGCAAAGGCAGATTGATCGCATCACCAACGCCGTCACCAGCCTGAACGGCACGCTGGTGAGTTCGAGCGCTCAAGAGATTCTCAATCGCGTCGAATCGCATCGCGAGCAGGATATGTTGCCGCGCGACGTGGTGATCGAACTGACCACGCGAAGAATCACCATGCCTAAGTTCGCGTTCCCTCGCACACTTGCGCCATCGCGTCCGGATTTGTCGGTTGAATTCGCGAAACAGATATTCGAGCAACTGGCCGCGTATGACGACATTCGTATTACCTTTGCGGGCATTGGCGATCCGCTGCTGCACGAGCAATTCGGCGACATCATCGCCGCCGCCCGCAACGCCGGCATCAGTGCGCTTCACGTTGAAACCGATTTACTCATCGATGACGGAAAGATCGCTCAACTTGTTGATTGCGGCGTCGATATCGTCTCCGTATGTCTGCCTGCGATGCAGCCGATGACTTACGCGATGATCATGGGCGTGGATCGGATGGCGGAAGTGGTGGAGAACATCAAGCGGTTTGTGACGCACAGGCAAATTCGTCGCCGCGGCGTGCCGCTGCTGGTGCCGACGTTCGTCAAGTTGCCCGAAAATCTAGCTGAAATGGAAATCTGGTACGACCAGTGGCTGCGGGCGCTCAGCAGCGCGGTCATCGTCGGCCCCAGCGATTTTGCGGGGCAAATTCCGGGCGCCGGCGTTGCAGACATGCAGCCGCCCAAGCGCTGCGCCTGCAGGCGACTTGAATCCCGTCTGACGATTCTGAGCGACGGTGCGATCGTCGCCTGCGAGCAGGATGTACTTGCGAAAAATGTTCTGGGACAGATCGGCGTCGATGCAATTCGCGATGTCTGGCGCGACAAAGTTGGATCGCTTCGCGCCGGTCATGTCTCGAACAATTGGATGAAACATGCGCTGTGTGCGGGCTGCAAGGAATGGCACCGCCCGTAGCGCTGCTATAAAGCCGCGACCAGGGGTCGCGGGAATCGGCGACCACTGGTCGCCGCTTTATATGTGTCAGGTTGTAATGAAAGCGAGGTTTTTCTTATGCAAACTTTAGGCGTTATCCTCGCCCGTGCTGGAAGCATCGGGCTGCAAAATAAACATCTTCTGCCGTTACTCGGCAGGCCCGTGATCTCTTACACGTTCGATCATGCGCGCGCCGCGCGCCGGCTCGACCGTGTGGTCGTCTCCAGCGATTGCCCGCGAATTCTGGATCTGGCCCGGCGAAACGGATTCGACACTGTGCGTCGCCCGGCTCACCTCGCGACTTCCGACGCATCCGTTCAGGACACGATGATCCATGCGATGCGAGCCGTCGAAGCCGACGAATCGTTTCAATCCGATGCACTGGTCGTGCTCTACGGCAACGTTCCCGTGCGTCCCGTGGGCGTGATAGACCATGCGATCGAATTGCTCGAACAAAGCGACTGCGATTCCGTGCGAAGCTTCTGCCCCGTCGGCAAGTGGCATCCGGCGTGGATGTCGAAGCTCGACGGCGATCATGTCACTGCGCTTCGGCCTGGAAGCATCCATCGCCGGCAGGATTTGGAGCCCCTGCACTTGCACGACGGCGGCGTGGTTGCGGTTTCCCGAAAATCCATGTTGCTCGGCGAAGAGCATCCCGAAGATCCGCACGCGTTTTTCGGCAGCGATCGCCGGGCCATCCAAACCGCCATGGGCGAAACTGTCGAGATCGACCAGCAACGCGATTTCTATTGGGCCGAGGCGGTGCTTCGCGCACAGTCGCAATCCATGAGGCTGGCGTCATGAATCAAAGTTTGGCCATCGAATCGCGACAGATTGGCCCGGATTCTCCGGCATTCGTGATTGCTGAGATCGGCGTGAACCACGATGGCTCTGTCGATCTCGCGCAGCAGCTTGTCCGCAGCGCCAAAGCCTGCGGGGCCGATGCGGTGAAGCTTCAGATTTTCCGCGCCGATGCGTTGATGCACGATTCATCGCAATTCGCCGGCTATCAGCAAGAGCGATGCAACGAAAGCAATCCCGCCGAGATGCTGCGGCGATATGAACTCGATGGACCGGCCATCCAGCGCGTCATCACCACGATTCGCGAGTGCGGCATGGTTCCAATCGCCACGCCGTTTTCTGTTGAGGATGTCGAGACGATCCGCCAACTGAAATTGCCCGCGATCAAAATTGCTTCGCCTGATCTGGTCAATCATTTGCTTTTGGAAGCCGCGGCCCGAACTGGCGCCACGCTGCTTGTTTCGACAGGGGCGGCGACAATTGACGAAGTTCATCGCGCGGTTCAATGGCTCAAAAGCTGGAACGCCCGCTTTGCCTTGCTCCATTGTGTCAGCGCCTATCCAACGCCTATCGAGGAATCGCATCTCGGATGGATCGGGCAATTAGCAAGCTTCGGCGTGCCCGTGGGATTTTCTGATCACACCACCGAATCAATCAGCGGCGCCATTGCCGTCGCGTCGGGAGCGTGCGTGATCGAAAAGCATCTCACGTATGATCGAAATGCCCCCGGCCCCGATCATGCCGCCAGCGCTGATCCAAGAGATTTCGCGGAATATGTGCGCCTGATTCGATTAACGGAAGCACTCAGAGGCCGCGGCGGGAAATGCGTGCTGCCGATCGAGCAGGATGTGCGAACCGTCAGCCGGCAGAGCCTGGTTTTGCGGCGTGATCTCGGCTCGGGCGATACGATTGGCCAGGGCGATCTGATCGTGCAGCGCCCTGGCACGGGGATTTCAGCGGCGG
>DATAPK010000289.1:0-6174 GCA_036265245.1 Tepidisphaeraceae bacterium
GCCGAAGCGCGCACCGCGATCAGACTAATCGAATTGCCGAAATCATCCCACTCACATCCACGCCGTTTTGCGATTGGCTCAGAACTCATGGCGTCTTTCCTTTCCCATGGGGATCTTTTTCTTCAATCGCCTCATCAATCACCGTCCGCCGGAGTTTGATATTCGGATTCTCCGGATGTGTCACTTCCTCCACCGTCTTATTCTGATACACCTTCGTCGGCGGCGCCGGCACTTCCGTCTTCACGGCCTTCTTCACATACCCGACCTGCCGCCCGAGCCAGCCCAGGATACCTTTACCTTTTTGCTCTGACATCGTGGATTATTCACCACGGAGACACGAAGGACACGGAGAATCTGATTCAATTCTTTTATTCCTCTGCGTTCTCTGCGTTCTCTGCGGTGAATCACTCCTTACTTTGCTCAAGCCGCTGTGTCACCTCTCGCCTCACCGGATCATATACCTCAATAAATCGTTTCACATCGCCGATGCTTCGCTCGCTGTGCCCAAACGTCAGGATCGCATCGGTGGTTTTTTGCCGATCCCACCCCATCACCGATTCCTGAAACGCCGCCGCCATCATCCCCGTTCGCCGCACGCCCTGCGCACAATGCACAATCACCGGCTGCTTATTTTTATCCGAAGCGACATCCAAAAACTTCCGCACATCTTCCGTCGTCGGCCAGCCTCCCAATTTCACCACAACCCGATCAACCTCAATCCCCTGCTCCTTCGCAAACTCCATCTCCGCCTTAAACTCCGGTTTCTCCGGGTCCGCAATCTCTTCATCATCCACCAGGCAAACGATCGTCTTCGGCTTCACCTTGCGAATCATCGTCGCAAACTCTCTCAGCCCGCGATTGCCGTCTCGATACAGCACGCCTTCCTGCACCAGGGCCAGGTGATACGTCTCAATCCACTGCCGCCAAACCAAAACCCCTGCGGCAACCAACACCAACCCAATGACGATGATCGCTCCCAGCATCATGCTTCGCCGCGATCTGCCTTCTGCTTCCATCTGTGTTGATCTGTATTCATCTGTGGTTCAAATCAATGTGCAGTCGATTCTTCCCACGTGATCGTCTCATCATGGTAATCATGCGGATCATCCGGCAGCCCCTCGATAATCTTCTGCAACTTCTCCGGCGTCAGCTCTTCATGCAAAACTTCATTCATCAGCGCCACCGGCGCCGTCCCGCACGCCCCGAGGCATTCCAATTCAACGAGAGTGAATCTCCCATCCGCCGTCGTCTCCCCCACATCGATCCCCAGCTTTCGCCGGCACATCTCCGTCAGCTTATCCGAATCGCAAATCTCACAAGCCAGCGACCGGCAAACCTGAACCAGATATTTCCCCTTCGGCTTCAGCCAATACTCTTCGTAGAACGTCGCCGTATCCAAAACCTCCGCCGGCGCCAGCTCCAAAAACTCCGCCACCTCCTGCATCGCCTGCATCGGAATCCAGCCGTAAGCATGCTGCACATAATGCAACGCCGGCAGCAACACCGCGCGCTTGGTCGGATAGCGCGAAAAATATTTCTCGCGCAAGTGCGATTTCATTTCTTCCGTAAGCAGCGCCTCCCCTTTGGCCACCTGCTCCCGACGACGATCTTCAACAATCCATGCCATAATCCATTCCTAGCTTCTGGGTTTTAATTTCAATTCCGAGCAACGTCCGCTTTCCAGAACTTCTACAATCGCGATTCTGCCGTCCAGCAACCGGATCGTTTCTGCAAATGTCATCGACAATAGCGATCTTATCTTGACTGTCGCCATGTTACGAAATCGCAACCAGACTATCTGCGGCGGAGCTTGATATCTTCGAATCAAATCAACAAAATCTTAGTCTTTCGTTACAATTGCAATATCCTGAAACCGGCGTGCAGCTTGGAATAGCTGTTCATCAGAGGCGCTTCCAAGACCAACCTCTTTGGTCGATTTGGCGACAACCTTGAAGGTGGCTCCCAGCCAGTCCGCCAATTCCGGATCAAGCTGCGCGTCGAGCCAGAAAGTCATGCAACACTTTCCGGCGGACCGCTTGCTTGTCTCGCTGCAAACAATAAAGCGGCCTTCACATCTTCCGCTTCCAAATCCGGTAATTGCTGAACGATTTGCTCTGCCGTCAATCCATCCGCCAGCAACTCATGTACATCCAATACGCGGATACGCATTCCCCTAATGCACGGCTTGCCGCCGCACTTGCCGGGTTCGATTGTGATGCGTTCGAGCAATTCCATATGCAAAGTATAGTTTCAAACTTAGCCAATGCCCATTTATTTCAACTCTCAACTGGTTTGCTCAAATAGATTGCAGCATCGGAGTTTACTATTCATTTTGCGTCAGATCTTTCGTTTCGCTACGGATCAAAACCCTCAAAACAAAATCGGCTTGCCCAACTTCCTTCGCGCCACCTGAATCTGCCCCAAATGCATCATCGTATGCCCAGTTTGCAGACCCACGATCGCCCCAACGGTCGGCGCCATCTGCCGAAGATTCTCCGGCCCGGGCTTGCTCAAATCCGCCTCGCTCAATTTCTTCGTCGCCGCAATCGTCGCCGCGCGAATCTTTCCAAACAGCTCCACGAGTTCTGCCTTGGTCGCAAGCTGCTTCGGATCATCCACGTGATTCGTCTTCTTGTTCGCAAACCGATCTGCAAACCCCGCCGGCAATTCAGGCATCGATCCCGGCGAAGCCATATTCATCAGATTCGTCTCCGCCACGCACAAATGCCCGAGTTGCCAAAGCGGATGATTCGCCCCCGCCACCGGCCGCTGAATCAACTCCGCATCCGTAAAATCCGCAAGCGTCACTTTCAACATCTCGCTCGACTGAGTCAGGCCACCGATTAAAACTTCAATTGCATTCATATTGAACTCCAAGTTTTCTGCTAGTTATACGAAACACAACTTTAACCACGAAGTCACGAAGAACACGAAGCGGTCCGCGACGATTCGCAGTTCCCGAAAAACAATCGTATATATTTTCAGAGTACGCACTACCAAAATCGTGTCCAAATCTCGCAGTTGACGCTTCGTGATCTTCGTGCCTTCGTGTTTCAAATTCATCTCGTGCGATCATACCGAACCATGAAGCCACGAAGAATACCAAACGATTCCTGGCCATTTAAAGCACTACACGTTTGATGCCGTCCTTAATCAGCTTCGTATTGAAGTTAATCAAAAAACCCAAGCGATACCCACTTAACTTCAGATAAGTCAGAAGCTGTGCTTCGTGAATCGGATGAAATTTCTCCACAGCTTTCGACTCAACAACCACACATTCGTTCACAACCAAATCCAAGCGATACCCCGCCTCCAGCCGCACTTCTTCATAAACCACCGGCAGGGGCACTTCATGCTCCACCCGTAACCCGCGCTTCCGCAATTCATAAATCATCACCACCCGATACGCCGACTCCAACAAGCCCGCCCCAAGCTTCTCATGAATCTTAAACGCCGCATCCACAACCTGCGTCGCGACTCTCTCAATCTCCAGAGTCGTCTCTCCAAACGGCATGACAATCTCTCAATTAAAATTCTCTCAACGGCTACTTACTCAAGTGCAATCCAAATCTCGCGGTTGACGCTTCGTGATCTTCGTGCCTTCGTGTTTCAAATCTTATCCACTTTCACCGATCCAACTCTGCCGCGATCACATTAATGCTTCCCAGCACTGCGACGACATCGCTCACCATATGCCCCTCAATCTGCTTCGCGAACGTCTGATAGTTGATATAGCAAGGCGGCCTCGTCCTCGCCCGCCAAGGCACATTCTCCCCCGCGCTCACAATGTAATATCCAAGCTCGCCATTCCCACTCTCAATGCAGTAATAAACCTCGCCCTTGGGCGCATCGAACCCGCGGTTCGTCATGATCATTTCAAAATGCTGAATCAATCCCTCGATGCTCGAATACACCTGATCCTTCGGCGGCAACACTTCTTTCCCCTCCGGCGAAACATTCACGGGCCCGCCAGGAATATTGTCAATCAGCTGCCGGATAATCTGCATGCTTTGCTTCATCTCCTCCAAACGCACCAGATAGCGCGCATAGACGTCGCCGGTGGTCATGATCGGAACTTTGAAATCCACCGCCTTCGCCCCCGCACCATCCCAATTATCCTTGAAGCACAAATACGGCTCATCCTTCCGAATATCCCGCTTCACTCCCGACGCCCGCGCCATCGGCCCGCTCAGACTCCACGCGATCGCCTCCTCACGTGTCAACGTCCCCACGCCCTTCGTGCGATCAATAAAAATCCGATTCTTGTTCAGCAGCTTCTCCACATCCTCCGTCGCTCGCGGCATGTTCTCGTTGATGAATTTCTTCACCATCCGCTTGAACACTTCCTCATCCGGCAGATCCATGTTCAATCCCCCCACCCGCGTCCAACTCGTATGAAACCGCTGCCCCGACATATACTCGACAATGTCGTAAATCACTTCGCGCTCATTGAACCCATAAAGAAACGCAGTGAACGCCCCAAGATCGAGCCCCGCCGCGCCCACGCAAAGCAAGTGCGATTGAATCCGCCCCAGTTCACCCGCGATCGTCCGCAGCACCTTGCATCGCGGCGTCAGCTCAATCCCCATCAACGTCTCCGCCGCCCCATGCCACGCCAACTCATTGTAAATCGGCGCTGAATAATCCATCCGATCCACGATCGTGACATATTGATTGTAGTTAAGATGCTCCCCCAGCTTTTCAAACCCCGAATGCAAATACCCAATATGTGGCGTCGCCTTCACCACCCGCTCGCCATCGAGTTCCAACACAAGTCGAAGAGTCGTATGCGTCGCCGGATGTTGCGGCCCAAAATTCAGCGTCCAGCGATTCCCGCTGTTTCCACTCTGATTGTCCCCCACCATCTCCGGCGCCGCTTGTTCTAATGTATAAGGCATACCTGCGCGATTATAGCGGTGTGAACCCTCCCCGCCACACATCACGAAATACGGAAATGTCTGCTAGAGTAAGTTGCTAATGTCGCATGCCCTTTTAGGCATACTCAGATGGATCGTGCTTTCTTTGTTCTTTGGCGGAATCTTATGCGTTTTCATAGGGTTTCGTGTGTCAAAGTTTCAGAAGATTACAATAGGCACGAAGCCATCCTTGAAAGAAGGGCCGCTTATCGCCCTCCTCGGAATGTTTATGGTGATGGCTGGTATTGCTCTCGCATTTCTTTGGGAGCGTCTTCGCCGCTGAATTCGCCAATTCGTGGAGATCGAATATCACGGCTCAAAAAACACGCTTGCCATCCTCTGAAACACCGTTGTCGGCTTTGTCGTCGGACTTTTGCCCGACACATTCGCCACCGCCTCCAAGTGCCCTGCCACCTCGGCCCTCGCGATCTTCGCCTCCTCCGCCTCCTTCACCGCCACATCACGCTGTTTCCGCATCTCATCCGCATCCCGCCGAATTGCATCCGCCTGGCTCGTCAAGATTCTGACATCATCATTGGAGCGGGTGATGTAATGCGTCGTCCACCCCACCGCAATACAAATCGCCGCCGCCATCGCCGCAACCGCCACCCACGCGAATTTCGCGCTCTGCCGGGCGCGCCCGGCGTCTTCCCGTGCAACGCCAAGCTCAATCCTGGCGCGCTCAGCATCCACTTGCGCAAACTTGACGAGAGCCGATGCGCTGCCCGTCGCCAGCGACACCTGATCCTGCGCCAATTCCTTCACTGTCTCAAACGCCTCATCCTGCCGAGGCATTTCATCCGGCACATTGACCAGAACCTGCACCTGCCCGTCATCCGCCCGGCGGCTTTGAATTTTCTGGGAAGCGATTCGCCGTTCGATTGTCCGCGGGTGAACATCCAGGTTAGCGGCAGCGGCGGCAACGGTCATCCATTTGTCCGACATGTGGCATTCCTCCATGAATAGCCAGTACTTACGATTAATGTCGGACGCCCGCCCGACACCGCTTGAAAGATTATCGGACTTTGACAAAATGTCCAGATATAGCAATAATATGACAAATAATCATCTTGAAATCTATCTTGTATCTATCTAATCTGAAAAAATGTTCCACGTGGAACAATTGCCTTCTCGCAAATGGAAAGGATGCCACAATGTCTCAAACCACAAAACCAAAATCCCGCCTCGGCAGGGGCCTAAGCAGCCTGATCTCGATCTCAGAGCTGCCCGTTGAAGTGGAGGTTGCCGAGCAAGGCGC
>DATAPK010000290.1:0-2729 GCA_036265245.1 Tepidisphaeraceae bacterium
TTGCGATTGGTCGGGATGGCAGTCCTTACGAGCCGCCGCGGGAGATGAATCTTGAAGCGTTGCGGCAGGCGATTGTAAATATAAAAACGCCTGATGCTGACGTGCGGCGGCAGGGATTGGCGGCGCGGTCGGCGGATTTAATGGATCGGGTGCGCGATCAAATTCTGCAGCCGTTGCGGAAGGATCGAAGCGAAGTCGATCAACTCATGGCCACGCTGCGGGCGATGGAAGCGCCGACGGTGGGCGTGGATGTGAATCCGCTGACCCGGCAGCTTCAGCGGCGATTGCAGCAGCGAAGTGTGCTTTATCTGATGGGGCCGGGGCGCATGCTCGACCGGGTGAGGCAAGTGCCGATGTTTCTCGCTCGGCTGCCGCGAACAACTTGGGATTTGCTGCGGCATGGCCAGGTGCGATCGGGGGCGGAGGATGGCTTGCCAAAGGACTGGGACCGCTCGGCCCCCAGCTTTAATACGGCGTTGATGGATCAATTGACGGTCGTTCAAAGCCGTATCGACGATCTATTGCGATCCAGTTCCAGCGGCGAAAGTTGGATCGATGAAGATCAGGCGGGATTTGGCGCGTCGAAGATCGAGCCGGCCAATGCGGGGAAAATCGCGGATGAAGAAATCGCGGATTTGAAGCAGTGGCTTGAGAATCGGTGGAACGCCACGCCACGGGATACGGCGATGCTGAAGAAGCTTCTGGCGATCGTGCCGGGCGGCGACAAGCTGACAAAATGGTCGGAGGCGGCGCCGTATCTGCTGGCATTGGTGGTTGCAGCGCATCACGCGATCTTCGGCCCGGTCGATCTGATGGTCATCGGCGGATTTTCGCTGGCGACCTGGCTGACGGAGCGCATCAGCAACGAAGTGGCGGCCCGCACCCGGCTGGCCAACCAGCGCATCAATCAGCGATTCGCGAAACTGGCGCACGAGCAGATCGAAAAAACGTGCGCGTGGCTGGAAGCCCGCGCACCGATGTCGCGGGCACTGAATCAACTGGAAGAGATGGCGGATCGGATTTCGGAATCACTCTCGGACAATCGAGAATCGTGAAGGAAGGACAGGATGCCTCCAGAAATCGAACAAATCATCGCGGACACGATTGCTTTGACGGGGTCATCCATGCCGCCGTCGCTTGCGGGGGATTCGCCGGTTTTGTCACCGGCATCTCTTTCGGATGAGCCGATCAGCGCTGGGGCGGAGCCGATGTATTTGATCGGTTTGATCGGCGGGAAGGATGTGGGCAAGAGCAGCTTTGTGAATGCGCTGGTTGGGCAGAAGATCAGCGAGCAGACTTCGCACGGGCCGGGGACGGAAGTGGTGGTGGCGTATGCGCATGAGGGCGTGGTGAAGCCGCTACGCGAATTGCTCGATCGCGAAGTGCCGGGGCGATTCAAAATTTATGCACACACGATCCCGGGATTATTGCGGCAGGTGCTGCTCGATCTGCCGGACATCGACAGCGTTTATTCGGATCACATCGAGATCACGCGGACGATGCTTCGGCAGATGCTCTATCCGATCTGGATTCAGAGTGTGGAGAAATATGCGGATCAACAGCCGCAGCAGTTGCTGGCGCGCGTCGCGGAGGGGAACGATCCGGCCAATTTCATTTTCTGTCTGAACAAAGTTGACCAACTGGTGGGACGAGATGGATTGGCGGCGAGCGTGCAACTGCGGGACGATTATGCATTGAGATTGGGGAGATTATTGAAGCTACCGCAACCGCCGCGAGTTTATCTGGTGAGCGCGAAGAGCTCGACGGAGTTTGATTTTCCTTCGCTGCGAGATTTGCTCTCAAAACAGAAGACGATGCAGGTAGTGCGAGATTCGCAGCAGTTGGCCGGGCGACAGCAGATGCGAACGATTTTGGCGTGGCTGGATCGCCAGCAATTGCCGGCAAGGTCCCAGCGGATTGCACGGCTGCGGGAAGAAGCGGGCGAGATGATCGCATCGCGCGTCGCCGTGCCGATTCTGGAAGGCGCATTGCCGCAACTGGTGAACGATCCGGCGTATCGATTGTCGATTATCGATCCGGTGGTGACGGCGCGGATGTCACATTGGCCGATCGTCAATATTCTGCATGGATTGCTCGCGCCGGTGTTGGCGATCGTGCGGCGGAACATCGGGGCCGGGCCTGGGAACGTCACCAACGTGGATGATTATCTTTCGATGCAGGGCCAGTCGCTTGCGACGATGGTGCAGACGACGTTTGCGCAGCTTCAACAGGCGAATCCGACGATTGGCGCACTGTATCGGGAGAATAAACTTTGGGAATCGATGCCCAGCGAGTCGGCGGCCCAGGATTTGAGGATGCGATTGAATGAGACGCTTGACCGGCAGCGGGAGGCCGCGATGCAACGCATCGGCCGTCGCCGGGGAATCATCGCGCCGATTTTCAGAACGCTGCTCACCATCGGTGCGATTTTGTGGTTTCCGATCGTTCAGCCGATGCTGGAGATCGTGCTGCAAACGCATATCACCAGCTTTTCGCGAGAGCTGGCGTTAAAGATCGTGCAATTGCTTGGGACAACCTTTCTGCTGAAGAATCTGATTTTTCTGCTGCTTTATTTCGCCGTGCTGTGGGCGGTGATTCGGGCGTCGGTGCATGGGCGAGTATCGCGATTGATCTCGCGCTGGCAGAGCGATCCGGAGCTTGATCCAGCATTAAGCTTTAATGGGCAAGCAATGGAATGGATTGATGAGATGCTCGATCCGATTCAGCGG
>DATAPK010000291.1:0-12008 GCA_036265245.1 Tepidisphaeraceae bacterium
ACTCTCCCGGTGATTTCCGCACCCACCGCGTATCGCTCGGCCGCATGTTCCCACGGATTTGGGCCGGCCTGCTTGAGGCTCAGGCTCAGCTTGCCGGTTTCGCGATCAAATTTGACGATCTTCACATCGACGACGTCGCCGACTTTGACGATCTCGCCTGGCTTGACGCCTCTTCGGAAGGTCATTTCACTGACGTGGAGCAGGCCGTCCATCCCGCCCAGATCGACGAACGCGCCATAATCCATCACGCTGCGAATCGTCCCTCGCCGAACCTGCCCCTCCGCAATCTCCGCCATCAGCTTCCCCTTCTGCTCTTCCTTCTCGCGCTCGAGAATATTCCGCCGGCTGATGATCAAATTCTTCGCGTGCGGATCAAACTGCGTCACTTCCGCCTTGATTTTCTGGTTGAGTAAAGTGGTGAGATCAGGCTGGAAAAAGATATCAACCTGCCCCGACGGCATAAAGGCGCGCATCCCTTTGATGGTGACCTCAAGGCCGCCCTTGTTGACGTTGGTGACTATGCCCTCAACGATCTGCCCAACTTCCAAATTCTCCCACGTCACATTATGCGCAGCCGCCCCCTTCTTCGTCAGAATCAGCAACCCTTCCGCCGGGTCATATCGCTCAACACTGAATTCCAACTCATCGCCAACCTTAGGCTCCGCCTCAAACTCCGAAAGCACCGCGATGCCCTGCGACTTGCCCCCAAAATCGACAAACACCTCGTCATTCTTCGCGTCAATGGAAATCACCTTCCCATGCCGCATCCCTTTGACATGCTCATGCCCCGGTTCCTTCGGCTTATCAAAGCCATAAAGCGAATCCAGCGACACATCCCCCAGTTCTTGGTCGATCTGGTCGTCGAGCTTGTCGGTCGGGCGGTACTTTTGTTTCAAATCATCATTACGTGAAGCCATGTTGTCCTCGCAAAGTCGAGCCGGGAATGGTACAGCGAATTCGGCCGAATGAAAATGTAGCGTAGAATTGGCTTATGGGACAATCGCTTGTGTCGCTGGGATTACCAAACGCGCAACTGCATCCGCGCCAGCTCCCCCGCGCCGTCATCCCAGGCCTGTATGTCCACATCCCCTTCTGCTTCCATAAATGCCACTATTGCGACTTCTACAGCATCACCCGGCAAACCCCCGAACGAATAACGCGTTTTGTCAATCTGCTTCTCGCCGAGGCGGATATGTGGGCAGAAATGACCGTCCGGCCCAAGACCGTTTTCTTCGGCGGCGGAACCCCCTCGCTCCTGCCAATCGACCAAATGCACCGCCTCATCCAAGGCCTGCGAGAGCGATTCGATTTCTCCGAACTGAACGAATGGACCGTCGAAGTAAACCCCGCCACCGCCTCCCTGGAATATTGCCAAATGCTCCGCGAAACCGGCGTCGATCGTCTAAGCTTCGGCGCCCAAAGCTTTAATCGCGACGAGCTGAAAACCCTCGAACGCCATCACGATCCCGACGATGTCCCCCGCAGCATCGACCTCGCCCGCGCCGCCGGATTCTCCCGCCTCAATGTCGATCTCATTTACGCAATCCCCAACCAATCCATCGAATCATGGGAACGGTCCCTCGCGGCCGCCATCGATCTAAAAATCCCCCACATCTCCGCCTACAACCTAACCTACGAACCCAACACCCCCATCGCCGTAAAAAAGCGGCTAGGCCTGCTTGAACCCACCGCCGAACCCCTTGAGATCGACATGATGAAGCTGACCCGCGAGCGATTGCTCACCTCAAGTCGGCCCGCCTACGAAATCAGCAACTACGCAACCCCAAACGAAGAGTGCCGTCACAATCTCCTTTATTGGACCGGCGGAAGCTACGTCGGCCTGGGCCCCAGCGCCGCCTCCCACGTCGAAGGCACACGCTTCAAAAACCGCCCCCACCTCGGCGAGTGGGAAGCCGCAATCCACGCCGGCCATCTCCCCGCAAGCGATGTCGAAACCCTCTCCCCCGACCGTCGCCGCGGAGAGCTCGTCATGTTAATGCTCCGCCTCACACGCGGCGTAAGCTTTGACGAATATACCGATCGCATGGGAACCAACGCCCAAACCGATTTTGCCGATCAACTCTCCCGCCTAAGCAAAATCCAGATGATCGAAACAGACGAGAGCGGTTTCCGCCTCACAGACAAAGGCTTAGTCGTGGCCGACGCCATCGGCGCCGAATTCCTAGTCTTATAAAGCCGCCACCAGTGGTGGCGATAACCCCATTTCATTTTCACCATTCCCTAAACGCCCCATACCTCAACGCCGATGCTGACATCAGACGGCAAGGCTGATCGGGCCGGTTTTATCTGAACCGATCTATCCGACACAGCTTTCCACCGTTGCCCGGTTTGCCTGCGTGATGGGTGAATCGTAATTCCAGTGGGGCAGATATTCCTGTCTGCCGCGACGGAGAAAGAATGCTCAGTTTTGTCCAAAACTTCTTTGCCCCAAAAGCCAACCCCATCGGGGTGGATTTCGGCAGCGACACGCTTCGCCTGGCGCAAGTCCAGAAGATCTCCTCCGACTCCTCCACCGGAACCGATGAATACAAACTCATCGCCGCCGCCAGCGCCGATGTGCCCTCGCATATCCGCAAAGACACCGCCCAGCGATTCCAATTCTTCGTCGAAACCTCTCGCGATTTATTGGCCCAGGGAAACTTTCGCGGCAGGCAGGCGATCCTCTCCCTGCCCATCGCTTCGATGTTCATCCAGCATCTCCGCATCGCCAAGATGTCAGAAGAGGAATTGAAAAAAGCCCTCCCCTGGGAAGCTCGCGGGCAATTGCCGATCGATCCCTCGCACGCCCTGCTCCGGCACATCGTCGCCGGCGAAATCTTCCAGGAACAGGAACCCAAAAACGAAGTCATCCTGCTCGCCGCCGCCAAATCATTCGTCGAGCAACTCCTCAATTCCGCCGCCAAGGCCAAGCTCGATGTGATCGGCATGAACGTCGAGCCCAAAGCCCTGATCGATTGCTTCACAGCCATCTATCGCCGAAAAATCGACGCCGAAGCCACCAGCATGTTCGTCGAAATCGGCACCGGCTCAACCCGCGCGATCATCGCACAGGCCCGGCAAATCTACTTCGCTCGCTCCATCCCCGTCGGCGGCGATCAGTTCAACCAAGCCGCCGCCGCCGCGCTGCATACGTCGTTCGACGACGCAAAAATGCTCCGCATGCAGCTTTGCTGCGCCGCTCCAACTCTCGACGACACGCGCGAAAAAACCACCGTCGACACCGGCGAATCGCAGGAATCGAGCGACAACAGCTTCGCCCTTCTCTCGTCGGCCGCTGAAAGCAAATCCGAATCCGCCACCGCAACCCTCGAGCCGGCCACCACAAAAACCACCGACCCACAGCAACAATCCAAATTGATCGAACAATCCATTCGCGAGCCGCTCAATCGCCTGGTCGAAGAGCTGAATCTTTGCCGCCGCTATCACGAAAGCACATTCCCCAACAAGCCCGTGGATCGACTGATCTTCGTCGGCGGCGAAGCCCGGCAGCGAACGCTCTGCTCGCACATCGCCCGCGAGATGGGCCTGGCCGCGCAAGTGGGCGATCCGCTCGTCCGCATGGGACGGATCAGCGACGTCGGAATCGAAAGCGGGATCGATCGCCGCCAGCCGCAGCCCAACTGGGCCGTGGCCATCGGCCTCTCCATCGGGCCAGGAAACGCGCCGGAGGCAAAGTGATTCTTTCAGCAATGTTGCACAGAGGTGAATTGATATGAAAGCGCCAAACGAACTCAGCTTTCTGCCCGACGATTACCTGGCGAACAAGGCCCAGCGCCGCGCCAACGTCATCTGCGCGATCCTCTTCGTCGTCACCATGGTGTCCATTGGATTGGCATTCACCACCAGCGAAGCCTCTCTTCGCAAAGATGAACAACAAAACGCCGAAGTGAACGAAGGTTTCACCAACGCCGCCAAGCGAATCGAGCAATTCAAGCAGATGCAGGAAAAGCAGCGCACCATGGCCCACCAGGCCGAGCTCACCGCCTCGCTCCTCGAAAAAGTCCCGCGCAGCCTCATCCTCGCCAAAATCACCAACGCGCTTCCCGCCGGCGTTTCTCTCACCGATTTTATGCTCACCTCCAGCAAGCGCAACGCCATGCCCGTCGCCCGAACCGCTTATGAAGCCAAGGCTTCGGGCAACATCGTCAGCCAGGTCGCCGATGCAAAGGTCTATGACGTTCAAATAAAGATCGGCGGCCTCGCGCCCACCGACGTGCAAGTCGGCGATCTCCTCAACAAGCTCAAGACAATCCGCATGTTCAAGGATGTGATCCTCATCATCACCGACTGGGACAAGGGCGGCGATAAAAAAGCAACCGATACCCAATATCGCAAATTCCAGATCGAACTGACGCTCAATTCAAACGCCGACCTGGAAGACCAAGGCGCCCCGGCCACCGCGAGCCTGGGTCTGAGCAAATAGAGCGAGGCCAAACATGAAATTCGGAATTCGTGAAATCATCTTCGTTGCCCTGATGCTCGCCCTGCTGGGCGGAACCTACGTCTTCGTCTTCAGCAAGACCAACGCCCGCCGCCAGGAGCTCAAGGCAGACACCGTCCTCAAGCAAAGGATGATGGCCGACCTCCAGGCCGCAACCGCCGGCATCGAAGACATGAACGCCAAAATCGACGAGCTTTCCCGCGCCGTCAATTTCTTCGAGCAAAAGCTCCCCCAGGAAAAAGACATCGGCGATATCCTCCAGCAGGTCTGGGACATGGCCAAGACCAATTCGCTGCAATCCAAAACAGTGAAGCCCGACAAGGCTGAGCCCGGCCCCAACTATTGCGAGTTGCCCATCCAGATGAGTTTGTCCGGCGATTTCAACGGGTTCTATTCGTTCCTGCTCCAGTTGGAAAAGCTCCCGCGCATCACGCGCATCACGCAGATGAACCTGCAAAAGATCAACGAGCATGACGGCGAAGCGACCGCCCAGCTCACCCTCAGCATCTTCTTCGAGCCCGAGCAGGCGGGCGTCGCATCGTCCAACTGATGGGCCGCAAGGAAAAAGGTGATTCAATGAGCGATGAAAATTACAACGACGGCGAAGCCGAATCAGCGCAGGAAACCATCGACGCGCTGAACAACAATACCGACATGAGCTTCGTCGCGCCCGAAGAAAAAAAGCCCGTCAACCGCACCAGCATGGTCCTCTTCCTGATCGTCGCCCTCGGCGGCGGCGGACTCTATCTGATGCACCTCAAGGCCGGCCCCAAATCCGCCAGCGCGTCCAACGAAGCCGCCAATCAAACCATCAACCAATTCCTTCACGGCGGACAAAGCAACATCAAGCTCATGGAAACCATGCTGCGCAGCACCGAAAAAGTCGTGCAACAGTTCAATTCGTATCCCAGCGTCAAGCAGATCCCGCTGAATGAACTGCAAACCAATCCGTTTCGCGCCAGCTCCGCCAGCAACGACGAAGATGACCCCATCGCCAAGCGCAAACTCGCCGAGCAACGCCAGGCCGTCATCAAGGCGTATCAAACATTGCAGCTTCAATCCATCATGTACGGCGAAACCAATCGCTCGTGCCTTATCAACAACACCCTTTATCGCGAAGGTCAGCAGGTCAACGGTTTCGTCATCGAAAAAATCGCCACCGACGGCGTCAGCGTAAAGCAAGGCGTCTGGCGATTCGATCTGATGATGCAGAAGTGAGGAGAGAAAGTTGTTAGTGGTTAGTCGTTGATTGTTAGTTGCAAAGAAATCCCCATTTCCCGCAACTAACAACTAACAACTAACAACTAACGACCAACAACTATGTTCGGACGTCGCAACAATCCCGACACCAAAGGCGCCGCCGCCGTCGAAGAACTCGACGACGCAGCCGCCGAGCCCGAGCAACTCTGGGCGCCCGCCGACTCACAGGCCAAGGCGCGCAAATCCATCGAGCTCCTCCTCCTCGAGCGCGCCCAGATCAACGAAGATCAACTCGCCCAGGCCAAAGCCGTCCAGGCGCAAACGCCCGGCAAAACCATCACCCAGATCCTCGTCACCATGAACGCCGCCACCGAGGGCCAGGTCCTCAGCGCCATGGCCCACCAACTCGGACTGGCGTACGAAGCGCCCGAAAAAAGCGCCATCGACGAAAAGGCATTCGGCCTCTTGCCTCCCGAATATATCCGCAAAAATTTCGTCCTCCCCCTTCGCTTTGAAGGCGAAACTCTCATCGTCGGCATGGCCGACCCCAACAACGTCTTCCTCATCGACGAGCTTCGCCGAAAAACCAAACGCACCATCAAAACCGTCGTCACCGCCTCCGCAGACATCAACCGCATCGTCGAGCAGCTCACCAGCAACTCGGTTGACATGAAGGTGGATGAGATCATCAAGGACATCGCCGAAGATGACATCCAACTTCTCAAAAAAGAAGGCGAAGACGACAACGTCACCGACCTCGAAAAAATGGGCTCCGAATCGCCCATCATTCGCTTCGTCAACTACCTCATCTTCGACGCCATCAAGCAAGGCGCCAGCGATATTCACATCGAGCCCAAGGAAAAAGCCCTCAAAGTTCGCTACCGAATCGACGGCGTGCTCTTCGAGGCCATGAACCCGCCCTACCACATGCACCCCGCCATCGTCTCGCGCTTGAAGATCATGTCGAATCTCGACATCTCCGAGCGCCGCCTCCCGCAAGACGGCCGCGTGCGCGCTGTCGTGCATGGCCGAAAAGTCGACCTCCGACTTTCCACCCTCCCCACCGTCAGTGGCGAGAAGGTCGTCATGCGAATTCTCGACAACCGCTCCATCAACGTCGAGCTCGAAGATCTCGGCTTCTCTGAAAATTCGCTGACCATCTGGAAGAACCAGATCGACCAGCCCCACGGAATTCTCCTCGTCACCGGCCCCACCGGCAGCGGCAAAACCACCACGCTCTATTCATCGCTTCGCGTGATGGACGGCAACAAGCTCAACATCGCAACCGTAGAAGACCCAATCGAATATCACCTGAACCAAGCCTGCCAGGTGCAGGTGCACGATAAAATCGGCATGACCTTCAGCGCCGCCCTGCGATCCCTGCTTCGCCAAGACCCCGACGTCATCATGCTCGGCGAAATTCGCGACCCCGAAACCGCACGCATCGCCGTGCAGGCCTCCCTCACCGGCCACCTGGTCTTAAGCACGCTCCACACAAACGACGCCCCCGGCTCCATCACCCGACTCATCAACATCGGCGTCGAGCCTTACCTGATCTCCGCCGCCGTCCACGCAATTCTCGCCCAGCGCCTCGTCCGAAAAATCTGCCCCCATTGCCGCGAAGATTTCGCCCCCTCCGACGAGATGAAGGAATTCCTCCAGCTCCAGGGCTTCGGCGCCGACAAAACATTCAAAGGCAAAGGCTGCGACCGCTGCCGCAAAACCGGATATACCGGACGTCTCGGCATTTATGAGCTGCTCGTCATGGACGACACTCTGCGCGATCTCGTCACAGCAAATCCGGACGTAACCCAACTCCGAAAGCTCTGCCGCGAGCGCGGTCTCATAACATTGCGAGAAGATGGGTTCGCAAAGGTGATGAAGGGCCTCACAACCGTCGATGAGATTCTAAGAGTGACGGAGAATTCTGTGTAAAGGAAGTACCGAGAACTAAGAACTTAGGACTAAGTGGAAATTAACTCCGTCCTCAGCACTCAGTCCTCAGTCCTCAGTCCTAACGAACATGAGCAACCTCAACGACATCCTCAAAACCGCGGTCGAGCTAAAAGCATCCGACGTGCACATCACCGTCGGCCAGCCCCCGTTGTTTCGTATTCACACGACGGTCACCCCCAGCGATTTCCCGGTCATCAGCGCCGAAGGCTCGGTCAACCTCGCCCGCGAGATGATGACCGATCGCCAATGGGCCGATTTCGAGGAGCATCGCGACGCCGACTTTTCCTACCAAATCCAAGGCTTCGGCCGATTCCGCGTCAACGCCCACTACCAGCGCAAAAGTGTCGCCATCGCCATCCGCACAATTAACGACAAAGTCCGCCCCATCGAGCAGCTCTTCCTGCCCGATATCGTCAGCAAATTAACCCACCTCCCTCGCGGCCTCGTGCTCGTCACCGGCCCCACGGGTTCAGGTAAATCCACCACGCTCGCCGCCATGATCGACTCCATCAATCGCCGCGAAGCCGGTCACATTATCACCCTCGAAGACCCCATCGAATACGCTTTCATCAGCGCCAAAAGCTGCATCGAGCAACGCGAAATGGGCTCCGACTGCCCCAGCTTCGCCAGCGGCCTGCGCCACGCGCTCCGCCAAGACCCCGACGTCATCCTCGTCGGCGAAATGCGCGATCTCGAAACCGTCGGCAGCGCCATCACCGCCGCCGAAACAGGCCACCTGGTCTTCAGCACGCTCCACACCGTCAATGCGCCCCAGACCATCGAGCGTATCATCGACGTCTATCCCAGCGATCAGCAAAACCAGATTCGCTCGATGCTCGCCAACACCCTGCAGGCCGTCATCAGCCAAACATTATTCAAACGCGTCGACGAGCCCGGCATGATCCCCGCTTTGGAAATCATGCTCTGCACCCCCGCCGTGCGAAACTGCGTCCGCGAAAACCGAATTTTCGAACTCCCCAACATCATCGAAACCAGCCGCGCCCTGGGCATGCAAACGCTGGATAGCAGCATCAAACAATTATACGTAAACGGCTACATCAGCCGCGAAGATGCGATCGCCCAGGCAGCGCATCCCGAGAAACTGGACCGGGCGTTAGTTGCATAGGAGAGTGACGAGGGCCGAAGACTAAGAACTGAGTAAAGCAATTCACTCAGTCCTCAGTACTCAGTCCTCAGTCCTGAGAAAATGCCGACTTATCGTTACGAATCCAAGGACAAGAGCGGAAAGGTGCAGGCCGGCGTGCTCAACGCCGCCAACCTCGCCGCCGCGTCGGCACAGCTTCGCGCCCGCGGCGAATACATCCTCTCCCTCGCCCCCGCCGATGATCCTTCCCTCAAGAAAAAGAAGGGTTTCAATCTCGACATCTCCCTCGGCCCCTCCCAGAAAGACATCCAGAATTTCACCAGCCAGTTGGCCGTCATGATCCGCGCCGGCATCAGCATCCGCGCCGCCATCGAAGGCATCGCCGACCAGGCCGAAAACCCGAAATTCAAGAAGATGCTCATCCAGATGAAGAAGGATGTCGAAAGCGGCAAGCAGTTCTCCGATGCGCTCATGCGCTATCCAAAAGTGTTTTCACCCCTCTACATCAACATGGTGAAAGCCTCCGAACTGTCAGGCGGCTTCAGCAAGATGCTCGACAAGATCGCCACCTACCTCATGCAGCAGATCGAAACCGCCAGCATGGTGCGCGGCGCCATGATCTATCCCGGCATCATCGGAACCCTCGCCATCGGCACCACCATCTTCCTGCTCACCTTCGTTCTGCCCCGTTTCATGATCATCTTCAAAGGCAAGGAAAACGCCCTCCCCGCGCCCACCAAATTGCTCCTGGCGCTATCCGATTTCATGACCAACTACTGGTACATCTGCCTCGGCGCCCTCGTCGCCGGCATCTGGGGTTTCGTCCTCATGCTCCGCACCGACTGGGGCCGCCTCTGGTTCGACAAGATGAAACTCACCGTCCCCATCTTCAAAAAGCTTTTTCGCGCCCTCTACATCAGCCGCGGCCTCCACACCATGGGCCAGCTCATCAACGCCGGCGTCCCCATGCTCGACACCATTCAGATCACCGCCGAAATCAGCGGCAACACCCTCTATCGCCGCATGTGGCGCGCCGTCTACGGCGCCGTCAAGCAAGGCAAAAAAATCTCCGCGCCCCTCAACAAAAGCCCCCTGCTCCCGCGCTCCGTCGTCCAGATGATCGGTGCCGGCGAAGAATCCGGTAAGCTCGGCGAAGTCCTCGACGAAGTCTCCGAGTTCTATTCCCGTGAACTCAAAGCCGTCATCAAAACCTGCACCGCCATGATCGAACCCCTCATGATCGTCGCCATGGGTTCCGTCGTCGGCTTCATCGCAATGAGCATCATTCTGCCAATCTTCAAGCTCAGTCAGCTCGTCAAATAACCCCACCCCTTCGATGTGAAGCGGTCGCCCCGCAGGGGCACTTCCTCTCTGCGCATTATCGGTCCCAACCGCTCCTTTTTTCCCTTGCTGATTCGTTCGATGAATTAGATGTTGTACTTCCAGGGAAATTCACTGCCCCGCATGATGCGAAAATATTTCCAACCAACCTCGCCCCGGCGAGGACTGACATTAATTTATGCAGTCCTGCTGATGTTTATCGTCGGCGCATTCGTCTCCCTCGCAGTCGACATGGGCCGCGTTCAGCTCGCCAAAACCCAACTCGCCGCCGCCGCAGACGCCGCCGCCCGCTACGGCTCTCTCGGCGCTTCCGACGGCACCGCCGCCGCCAAGGCCATCGCCGCCGCCGCACAAAACACCGTCGATACCACCAGCCTCGTCCTCCAAAGCGGCGACGTCCAACTCATCACCTACAGCAACGGCACCTACACCATCGGCGGATCATCCCCCAACGGCGTGTTCGTCACCGCCCACCGCACCGCCTCTCGCGGTACCGGCATCCCGCTCACCTTCTCCCGCGTCCTCGGATTTTCCAACTGCGATCTCACCGCAAAGTCCATCGCTTACTGCGCATCCGGCTCCCCCGGCTACGGCGTCGTCGGACTCAGCGGCGCGATGCTCCAAAACGGCACCATCCTCGTCGATAGCTATAAATCCGCCAGCGGCGCTTACAGTTCCGCCACCGCCCTCACCCACGGATACGTCGCCAGCAACGGCGGCATCACCATGACCGGCGGCGTCACCATCAAAACCAATATCTACATGCAAGCCGGCCAATCTCTCACCGCCAACGGCTCCCCCAACTACGGCACCCGCCAAACCCTCTCCGCCCCCCTCAGCTTTTCCTCCGTCACCTCCTCCCCAACCGGTTCCACCAATCTCGGCAACGTCAACAACGGCGTGACCCTCGGCTCCGGCTCATCCAACACCAATTACTACTGCACCGGCATCGTCCTCAACGCCGGCCAGACCCTCAACATCAACGGCCCAACCACGCTCTACATCAACGGCAACTGCACCCTCAACGGAACCATCAACGTCACCGGAAACGCCGCCGCCAACTTCGCCATCCGCATGATGTCCAGTTCCGGCGTCAACATCAGCACCACCAGCCTCTACGCCGACATCTACGCCCCACAAAGCCCCATCAACATCAACTCCACCGCAAACATCTACGGCCGCTTAATCGGCGGCCAACTCAGCGTCAGCAACACCACCGCCATCCACTACGATGAATCCCTCCCCGCCCTCCCAGGCGCCACCCAAGGCCCCTCCGGCGGCGGCTCCGGCGCAATCACAATGATAAAGTGATGTCGAGGCGAATTGATTTCCCCGGCGTAGTCGCTTTTACCAATTTTGCATGAAGTGATGGTGAGACAGACATTCTTGTCTGTCGCGTGCCAACATTCTTGTCGGCACAACTCTCCCGGCAAGCACGCCGCAACCCACCCCAACTTTATTTCTGCGCCCGAGCAGTAATCACCCGTTCAATCTCTTCCACCGACATCCCCCGCTCCACCATGCTGCGTTTAAGATCGTTTTCAGACCTCGATCGCTCCACCCGAACCCACGCCTCAGAAATGATCGCGATAATCGGTATGCCAAACACCAGTACCACCGCCCATGTCCCCGTATCCCAATTCATCGCCATGGCCAACATAGTCAAACCTCGCTCAACCCCACTATATCGAGGTCGAACCCCAAATTGAATTATTTCCACCTCCGCTATGATCCCTAGCACAATTGCATGTAGCCCTGTAGCCGCGACCAGGGCAATCGCATGTACGCCGTACTGTACCCGAACCTGTAGCCGCGACGCCAATACTGTCCGGCACCTCACGCGGCTGAATCTTAACACAATCTTGACTTGCGCCTTGGGCCTGTGCATGGTTTGATGCCGGCATGTCGCACGCGGATTCTGGAGAAGAGGGGGTGGAATCTCAC
>DATAPK010000292.1:0-3598 GCA_036265245.1 Tepidisphaeraceae bacterium
GATTTCCGATGGTATGACCCCGGCGCCAATTCCAGCGATCCCAAAGCTCGCGCCGGCGCGGATCTAACCAAGGACCAATTCGGCCGCCTCACCCCCGCCACCAATCGATTCCCCTCCGCCGCCGACAACAAAGGCTTCAAACCCCTCGCCGACAAAATTCACGCCATGGGCCTCAAGTTCGGCATCCACGTCATGCGCGGCATCCCTCGCAAATCCCTCGAAGAAAATACGCCCATCGAAGGCTCCCCCTTCCACGCAACCGACGCCGCCAACACCAACAGCATCTGCGTCTGGAACCCCGATATGTTCGGCGTAAACGGCACAACCCCCGCCGGCCAAGCCTGGTACGATTCCATCGTCCGCCAATACGCCAGTTGGGATGTCGATTACATCAAAGTCGATGATCTTTCCCGCCCCTATTACGCCGACGAAATCGAAGCCATTCACCGTGCCATCCAAAAATGTGGCCGCCCCATGATCCTCAGCACCTCCCCCGGCGACACCCCCATCGCCCAATCCGAGCACATCAAAGTCAACGCCAACCTCTGGCGGGTGTCCGACGACATCTGGGATCGCTGGCCTCTCCTCAATCATCAGTTCGACCTCCTCGCCCGCTGGCAAGGTCAAGGCGGCCCCGACCACTGGCCCGACTCCGACATGATCCCCTTCGGCCACGTCGCCATCCGCTCCGGCGCCGCCGGCCCCGACCGTTGGACACGCTTCACCCACAACGAGCAAATCACCTTCTTCTCCATGTGGGCCATCCTCCCTTCGCCCCTGATGCTCGGAATGAATCTCCCCGACAACGACGACTGGACAACATCCATCCTCACCAACGATGAAATCCTCGCCATCAATCAAGACCCCTTCGCCGCCCCCGCCCATCTCCTCACCGACCAAGGCCCATACGAAATCTGGAGCAAGCGTCTCGCCAACAACTCCTACGCCGTCGGCTTCTTCAATCGCTCCCAAGCCCCAAAAGAAATGAACATCGACCTCACTCGCCTCGGCATCAGCCACCCCCAATCCGTCCGCGATGTCTGGCTTCACCAGGATTTAGGCACCCACGAAAAAGAATTGCGCTTCACCATCCCCTCCCACGGCGCCATGCTGCTGCGTCTTTCTGCCAGCGCATCAACCCAACCAAACTAAGAACTAAAACTTTCGTTCACCCCTCTTATCCCCTCACCCGGTACTCCGTATCCTTCGCGGAGATCGCGAGGTGGAAGGGTTGGGGTGAGGGTTCGCAAAAGCCTCTGACGAAGCTCAAATCATCTCCACCGCTCGCTTGCGATTTCGCGTCTTTTTCTTTCTTCGACTGTTTCAAATCTTTCCAGCTTCACCGCTTCACATATCTCATTCCATGCTCCGTGCGTTCCAACATGCCCATCGGCGCCACCACTTTAACCGGTTTTAACTCCCGCCTCCGCGACTGCTTAATCAGCCACGCCAGCCACGCAAACGCCCCAATCGCGATCACCACCGCCCCCCATTCAAAATCCTTCTTCAGCAACGTATCGAACAATCCATGCAACAAAATCGGCACGCTCACGATCGCCATAAACGTGATGCACCAATCGAAAAACCCATTCCCCAGATTGAGCATGTGCTGCCGCCGTTGCAGCAAAATCGCGCACGCCCCCGCGAGCAACACATGGAACGCCACGCACGATGAAAATCGCAGGAGATAAATCCCCGCAGGCTCAAACCCGTTGTAATAATTCGTTGAATAGTGAATGCCCTCTGAAATCCCAAACCCCGCCCCCGACGCCATCCCCCACAAGCACGCCGTCCGCCACGGAACATCCTCATACTGATAAAGCAGAAAAAGCACCGGCAGCGATTTAATCAGCTCTTCCAGAAATCCCACGCCAAAGAAAAACCCGATCAAGCTAGGCCCAAACCCCGACCCCGGGTCCAGCGCCGCCAGATACGCCGCCCCCAGACAACAAAAGCACGTGAATCCAAAAATCTGAATCCCCAGCAGCAGCATCACCCCGCCCGTGCCCGTAAAAATTCCCGAAATCAAAAGCGGCAGCGGCTTGGCCGGAAATCCGGGGATCGAAAAGAAGATAATCAGAAAAAACACCCCCGCCGCCGCCATCGCGATCGGCCAGTGGATCATGCTGTCATATCCCACCATTGCCCCATCCAGCCGATGATCCGGCAGCTCATCCAAAATTCGATGCAATACCCGCATCGTCACCCGCTGATCCGGATGAATGCGCTGCTGCAACTCAGGATGATTCTCCAGCGTCCGCTCAAACCGCTCGCCCGCCGACTCATGTCCCGCAAACGTCTCAACCCCCAGCGGAACCAATGCAAGTAAAAGCAACCAGAAAACATATCCCTGCCAGCTCTTCTCCGCGCTAAGAATCCGATCCGACGGCGACACCGCCGCCTTCACCCGCCGCTCCCCCGAAGCATAATCCGGCCCCTGAAACGCCGACGGCATCGCGGTGAACGTTGTCTTCGGCACGGGCGCAGCATTCATCGGCGGAACCGGCGCAGAAACAATCGGCGCCGAAACAACCGGCCCCGGCGCAATCACCGCCTCCGCCGGCGTCACAAAAACCCCCTGCCCACACTGCGGACATTTCACCCACCGCCCCGCCAGTTGCTCCCCAGCGCGCAGCTTCCGTCCACATTGACATTCAACCACAATAACCATCAGCCCTACCCGGATTTGACCGCTGAAGTGTAATCAATCAGGAACGGATTTGGAAAACCAACGACTAAACGAAACTCCAATGACCAACAAAGCACCAATGCCCAAATCCCAAAATTTTGGTCATTGAGATTTGGTCATTCATTGGTCATTCGGGTTTGGTCATTGGTCATTTCGCTATCTCTCTCAACCCTCGCATCACCTTAAGTAACGTCCCATCCTCCGCCATCACCCGATACTGCCGATACAACCCCGCATATTGCTTCTTGGAAACCAAATCCGGCCGATACACCACATCCTCCCTCTCCGGCGCCATCGCATGAATCGCCTGACTAATCGCATGATGCCCCGTCGCCGACTCCCCCGCCGCAATCGCCCCCAAAATCGCCGCCCCCAGCGCCACCGATTGATCCGTCGGCGCGAGCTGAATCTTCTCCCCCAGCACATCCGCATAAATCTGCATCAGCAGCGGCGATTTCGCCGGCAATCCCCCCGCCGCCACAAATCGCCGAACCGGCACGCCCGCATCCGTCAGCGTATCGCAAATCCACCGCACCCCAAACGCCGTCGCCTCAATCATCGCGCGATAAAGCTGCTCCGGCTGCGTGTTCAGCGTCAACCCGATGAACGACCCGCTCAATCGTCCATCCATCAGCGGCGTGCGACACCCATTCAACCAATCCAACGCCATCACACCCCCACTCCCCGGCGAAAGCTTCTTCGCCCGCTCATTCAATTCCGCATGACTCAACCCTACCATCTTCGCCACCCACGCAAACGCATCCCCCACGCTCGATTGCCCCGTCTCATATCCGAAATACCCCGGCAAAATCCCATCTTCGACAACACCCGCCACCCCTGCCACCAGTTGCTCCACCCGGCTGTTCATCATGTGGCAAGAACTCGTCCCCAGCACCATCACCAAAGTCG
>DATAPK010000293.1:0-4282 GCA_036265245.1 Tepidisphaeraceae bacterium
CACGCCCGTGCTCGGCTGCCTGCCGATGTTTCTGCAGATGCCGATTTTCATTTCGCTCTGGCAGGCGCTTCAAAGCACGTTTGAGATGCGTCATGCGAAATTTTTGTGGGGACTAACCTGGATCAAGGATCTGAGCCAGCCCGATCAGTTGATCAAGTTTAGCGGAACGTTTGATTTGTGGTTCCTGCATCTCAGCGCCATCAACGTGTTGCCGGTGCTGGTGGCGATTGTTTCGTTTTTGAACATGAAATACACGCCGCGTCCCCCCGCAGCCACGCCCGAAGCCGCGCAGCAACAGAAGATGATGCAGTGGATGACGCTGGTTTTCCCGCTGATGTTTTACAGCTTCCCGTCCGGTTTGAATTTGTATTACCTCACAACAACGTCGATTGGCATCTGGGAAGGCAAGCGCATTCGCGCCCATATCAAAGAGCGCGAAGAGGCCGAGAACGCAGGCCGGGTCATCGTCGATGCTTCGCCGGGGAAGAGGAATCGAGCGGCGAAGACTGAAACCCGCCCGCAAGAAAGAACCGGCCTCTCCGGCTGGATCTCCCGCCTGCAAGAAAAAGCCGAGCAGATGCGCCTCGAAGCCGAAAAGAAAAACCGAAAGAATTGAATCAGTGAACCATCGGAGCATTGAATCATTGAAAAGAAAACTCTTTTATTGATTCAATGATTCAATGTCCCGATGATTCAATCCCCTGATGTTTCACGGCGATACCATCGTCGCAATCAGCAGCGCTGTCGGTGCCGCGCCGAGAATGATCGTCCGGCTCAGCGGCTCGCAATCTCTCCCAATTGCATCCCAACTGAATATCGAAACCAGCCAACCCATCTCCGTCCCTCGCTTGCGATTTCGCGGCCTTTCCATCCGCGCCTGGCTCTACCTTTTCCATGCCCCCCGAAGCTACACAGCTGAAGACACTGCCGAATTCCATATCCCCGGCAATCCACTCCTCGCCAGGATGCTTTTGGACGAACTGATCGCCCGCGGCGCCCGTCTCGCCGAGGCCGGCGAGTTCACCGCGCGGGCCTATTTCAACGGCCGATTGGATCTCTCCCAGGCCGAGGGCGTGGCCGCCACCATCGCCGCCGGCAACGAAGATGAACTACACGCCGCCCGGCAACTCTTGGCTGGCGAACTGGCCCGGCGAGTCAAACCCGCCATCGATTTGCTCGCCGACACTTTGGCGCTGGTTGAAGTCGGAATCGATTTCTCCGAAGAGGATATCTCGTTCCTATCCACCGAAGAAATTCAGGGCCGTTTGCGAAATTTGGATCGGATGTTGGACAGTTTATTGCACGACAGCGCCCGCTTTGAGCGCCTGCATCATGTGCCGCGCTTTGTGCTGGTCGGCAGGCCAAACGCCGGAAAAAGCACGTTGCTCAACGCGCTGGCGGGGCATCAGCGCGCGGTGGTTTCAAGCGTGCCCGGCACAACACGAGATGCGCTCTCGGCAGAGATAGTGCTGGCGAGAGGTATAGCCCAGCTATTCGATGTCGCCGGAATCGAGTCCGCCGAAGGTGACAACCAAATCGATCGCCAAATGCAAACCCGGTCGTTCGAGATGATCGAAAGCGCCGATCATGTGATTCTCCTGCACGATTGCGCCGACACGCAACCCGCTTTAATTCTTCCAAGACAACCAAGTTTGACAGTGCTTTCCAAGTCGGATCTGCACAAGTCTTCGTTCGACGCCGAAATAAAAATACGCCCTCACTCTACTCCCAGAAAATCCGACAATCTGCGCATTAGCGCCCTCACCGGCGGCGGGCTTCAGAACCTACGCCATCGCTTGGACGAACTCGCTTTCGGCAAGAGCAGCAGCGCAACACTGGCCATGAACGCGAGGCATATTCAGGCAATCCAAGCCGCCCGCGATGCGCTCTCCCGCACGCTAAATCAGGCCCTTGCCGGCGGTCCCGAACTTCTCGCCGTCGAACTTCGCGAAGCCCTGGATTCCCTCGGCGAAATCACCGGCCAGGTAACGCCCGACGACGTTTTAGGCCGCATTTTTGCCGGTTTCTGCATCGGAAAATAAGGGCTCCTACGGCGGGGCAGACGGCTTTCGTCCATCCTGTCCAACCGGCGAATCCTTGCAAATGCCCCCGATGGGCCGCAATATTCGGTTCGTTGCATCGACACATGCTGAGGAGATTCTTCATGCGGAAAACACTTTGTCTGTTCATCGCACTTTTTTTTGCCGCCGATGTGTGGGCCCAACCGCTGGCGGATAAGGTGCCGGCCAATTCGCTTTTGTATTTCGGCTGGCGCGGCAGCGATGATCTCGGGCCCGCCTATGCCGATTCGCATCTCAAGGCCGTCCTCGATCAGTGCAACCTTCGCCAGGTTTTCAACGACATGGTGCCGCGCGCCATCATGCGCGTCGGACGAGAAAGTCCGCAGGCGGCCGACATCCTGCGCAGCGCCACCAGCATCGCCGGCCCCATGTGGCGGCATCCCTGCGCGTTCTACCTTGCAGACATCGATATCGACGCCCCGCAACCGATGCCCCACGCCGGCATTTTGTGCCAGGCCGGCAATGATGCGCCCCAGCTTCTGGCCAAGCTGCAAACGCTCGTCCAGCAGGCCGGCAACAGCCCCATGCCGATTCGCGCCTTCCAATCCGGCGATATCGTCGCCCTCACCTTCGGATACGCCGAAAATGAAGACGCCGTCGCCCTCGCCTCCGGAAAATCCTTGATGAACGATGCCTCCTTCACGTCCGCCGCCAGCAACGTGCCCGGCGATTCGGTCATCGCGCTTTATGTGAACTTCGAGCATGTCTGGTCTTTGGTCGATGCCGCGATTCAGAAAGGTGATGCGCAGGCAAAAGAATATTGGCCCAGAATTCGCGATGCCTCCGGCTTGGCCGGCTTGAAACGTCTGATCCTCACCGGTGCCTTCAACGGCAAGGATTGGATGGACCAGGCGTTTATCGAAGCGCCCTCGCCGCACGCGGGACTCCTCACCTTAATGGATTCGCAGCCGCTCACCGATGATCTCCTGCGTGTCGCACCGGCCGATGCGGATCAAATGTCCGCCGGCGATTTGAACTTCGCCAAGCTGCTCAGCGTCCTTCGCGCCGCCGTAACCCAGGTCGATCCCAACGCCGGTGCGATGGTCGAAAAAGTCATCGGCGCGATCTCGCTTTATGTCGGCCGCGATTTCCAGAAAGAAGTGCTCGAACCCATCGGCGAGCATTGGGTTTGCTATTCGTCTCCCACCATCGCCGGCCGCGGCATGCTCGGCGGCATCGTCGTAAACCAACTCAACGATCCCAAAAAAGCCGAGAGCGGAATCGTCGCCACACAAATCGCCGCCTTCAACACCGCGGCGGCATTCTTATACAAATATCACATCACCCTGCGCACCCAGGACATGAAGACGGATGATGCGACGATTCATTACCTCGCCATCCCCCTTGTTTCCCCCTCGTGGTCGATCAAGGGGCAGAATTTGTTCATCTCCCTCTATCCGCAAAACATCATCGGCGCCCAGCGATTCGTCGCATCCGGCGGAAAGACCATCCTCGACAATCCCAATTTCGTCGATCTCCGCAAACGCCTCAATGCCCCGGCAAATCTCAGCGGCATTTCGTATGTCGATCTCACGCAGACGCTTGGCGAGGGATATCAGGGCATGCTCGCGATGTCGCGATTGGTTCTGGGCATCGGCGATCTCTTCGGCGTGAAATCCCCCGAGCCCGTCGTTCCGCCCCTGGATGTCCTGCTGAAAAACGTCGGCCCGTCCGGTGGGATTTCCTATATCGATGAAAAAGGCTGGCACAGCCGCGCGGTCAGCAGCTTCCCCGGAGCCGAACTGCTGAACGGCGGAAACAATCCGGTGTTTTCAATGATTCCCCAACTGATGGGATCAGCCGGCGCAATCATTCCCCAGTTCGCGCCGCATCGCCAGGACTTCGGCAATCAAGGCGGGCTTTAATGGCCATGATCCGTTCATCCCGGAAGCACGGACAACGGAAATAAAATGACCAATGACGAAACCAGAATGACGAATGAATGATCAAGCCCGAATGACGAAAAGGTGTTTTCTTCGTCATTCGGATTTCGTCATTCATTCGTCATTCTGGTTTCTGGTTTCGGAATTCATTCTTCCTGCCAGCCCGTTTCTCTTTGTCGAAAACTCATGTAAAATCTCGCGAGTTCGGAGTTCTGTGATAGGAATGAAATCATGGATGATTTCGCAATCCTGGGGATCAAGCGGGCGGCGACGCTTTCGGAGATTCGCCGGGCCTATATCGCCAAGGTCAAAGCCACG
>DATAPK010000294.1:0-9024 GCA_036265245.1 Tepidisphaeraceae bacterium
AAATCGTCCACAGTAGAAAAAGCATCAACGCGCCGATGAACAGTGGAATCAGCATCACCAGGAACCACTGAGGCTGATCGAAAAATGCGTTGATCGCAATATAAAACAGCGCAATGACCCCAAGCACGGCGACCGCGATCAGCAACAGTTGAATTAGCTTGAGCAAAACTCTCACGATGATTCTCGTTTCAACTGAAAAGCCTGAACAATGAAATCAGCGGCGCGAACAATCCTGCGATGGCAAAACCGATCAATCCCGCAACCAGCAAAAGCAGCAGCGGCGTGAGTACGACCTGCAGTGATTCAAGCCGTAACTCGGCCTGCTGCTGATACATCGTCGCCATGTTTTCGAGGGATCTGGGAAGATCGTTTCGGTCGGCGGAAAGCTGGACCATCGCTAGCGTCGTCAGGGGAATGACCTTGGGGTGGCTCGGAAGCCGGTCGAGAAATTTTCCGCTCGACAGTTGCGAGAGGATTTTTTCGCCGTCGCGTTTCAGCGCCGGCGAGCCAACCACATCGCAGGCCAGTTTCACCGCAGCGGATAAATCCATGCCCGACAGCACGGCGATCCTCATCGCATCGCACCAACGGGCGATCAGATTTCGCCGGAGAATCGCCCCGATCAACGGCAGGGGCAGCACGAGATCGGCCGCGGCGCGGTCGAGATGCGTTGCTCGCAGGACGAAGCAAACCAAAGGCATGCCGACGATCAGCACAATCGCAAGAATGATGATGATCGGCGTGAACTGGGCGAAATCGAATAAAAGAACGGTGACCGTCGGCAACGCCGTGCCAAATTCTCGATACATGCCGACGAACTGTGGCAACACGAAATGGCCAAGGAAAATCAGGACAAACAGCAATCCGGCCACAACCATGAGCGGATACGCCACCGCCCGCCACATGGCTGCGCGCAGCCGCGCGACGAGTTCAAGATGCCGGCCAAGGTTGAGCAAAACCGCGGGCAAATTTCCGGTGCGCACGCCGGCGTCGATGAGGATTCCGTAAAGCGGTGGAAATTGTTTTTCGTGCAGCTTAAACGCGTCGCCCAGCGGCACGCCGCGTTCAAGTTCGGCGGAGACATTGCGAATCGATTGGGCCAATTCTCCATGCTGCAAATCTTCGGCGATCAGCCGCAACCCTTGCTCGATCGGCAATCCCGCCGCAGAGAGATGCGCCAATTGCTGATTGAACGCGGCGAAATCGTCTCCGCTGAGCGGTTTTGCGCGCATAGGCCGCTGCGCCAGGTCAAGACGGATGACGCGCAGCCGAAGATCGGCCAATCGCTTCGAAGCATCGTCCAGATCGGCGGCGTCAATCGTGCCCGTCGTCGGCCGACCTTCAAATGTCTGCGCGGTGTAGGCGAAACTGTTCAGTGAAATATCGCTCATATATTCTGTAGCCGCGACGCCTGCATCGCTTTTGGGGTTCAGGAAAATTCGGCGACGCAAGCGTCGCGGCTACAATGCACTCCACACTCAGTCCTAAAGCGGAGCGCCAAGCACGCGCCCGACCTCCGCGTTGTCGGTTAAAAGCTGCGCGACCAGCGAATCCGCTGAGTCGCGCAGGGATGAATAGTCTTCTTCTTTCGCCGCGATCTGCTGAATCTCCGCGGCGTCGGCGCCGATGAGCACCGCGCTGCGGATTGCGGCGGTCATCGGCACGAACTCGGCGGCGGGGATTCGGCCCTTGTAGCGCTGCGGCGAAGCATCAGAATTCAATCGCCGCAACAATCGCTGCGCGATCACGCCATGGAGCGCGCTGGTGACGCGATATGGTTCCAAGCCCATCTCCAGCAGCCGCGCAATTGCCCCCCCGGGACTGGCGGCGTGGAGCGTGCAGATCAGCCGGTGGCCGGATAACGCCGCCTGCACCGCAAGCGAAGCCGTTTCCGCGTCGCGAATTTCGCCGAGCATCAGCACCTGCGGGTCCTGCCGAAGAATGCTCCGCAGCGCGCGCTCGTAGGTGAGATTTCCGAAAGGCGAGACTTCGATTTGCGTGACGCCGGGGATATCCCGCTCGACCGGATCTTCCAGGGCGACAAGGCTCTGGCCGGGACAGGTGCGGGCAATGTGCTCAAGCAGCGCGTAGATCGTGGTCGTCTTGCCCGAGCCCGCGGGGCCGGTGACGAGCAACATTCCACTGTCCGCCGATGCGAATCGCTTTAGCGCGCCAAGCACGAGGCCCGGCAAACCCAGTTCATCGAGTCGTCGCGGCTGAATCAATTCGGCAGGCATGCGCACCGCCGCGCGCAAGCCGTGCGTCGTCGGCATCACCGCGACGCGCAATTCGAGTGAAATTTCATCCACCCCGGCCCTGATTCGCAGCCGCCCTTCTTGCGGAATGTCCAGGCGATAGGTCAGCAATTGCGCCATCACCATCAGCCGCCCGACCAGACTTCTGCCGACATCGGCGGGATATTCGTGATGCACTTCGAGCAACCCATCGACCCGCAGCCGCACTTCGACGCCTTGCATTGTTGGCTCGATATGAACGTCCGACGCCCCGCGCTCGATGGCGGTTTTGAGAATCTGATCCACCAAGACGATTGCATCGGTTTCGGGCGGGTCGATTGTGGTGAATCGTTTGGCCATCATTTCAAGAGAGAATGGACATCGGAACGGCAGCCGGACACGATTTGGGCTTGAAAACCGCGTTCGACCAACCCATCTCCACGCGTCGATAGTTAAAAACATCACAAACCATGCAAATTTTGCTTGCCTGAGGGGTTTGGTTGGATATGTTGTTTTTGGAGTCTGGGTCGAAAGCTGGGAAGAAAATGCAATCCGAACGTTCTATTTTACGGCTGGCCGAGGGTGCGCTGAATTGCGCTCGCATTGGCTGGGTCGTCCTGCTGGTGCCTTTTGCACTCGTTGCGATCGTTCCGCTCACTTGCATTCATCTTTTGATGCGCGGCGTGATGTCGGGCGACTGATCTTTCTGGTTTGAAATCATCCCTCGATGAGCGAAAGCATGTTTCGGGCGGGCCTAGAGTTAGGCTTGGCGGTGGGTTCGTTTTTTTAATTGAGATCCGGGTTCTAGTTGAGACTGGAGGCTTCCAGTTGAGACGATTTTTGGCGGATGGGAAGTTTTGGGAAATTTCAGGAAGTTGATCTCAACTTGATCGAAATGACCTTCCCCACGCCCGGTGGGCGCGCTCCTGAGCCGGTAGGACGATCGGCGCAAAATTGATTCGCAAAAGCATACTGGCCGGAATTTTGGTGGTTCTTTCATCACTCATCACCTATCGCATCGCTGGCGACGACAAGACGCCTGCACCAAACGATATGGGCGCAGCGATGCAAGCCGTTGTATCTACCGGAGAACTACCTGCGGAGATAAGTCTTATTGTGATTCTCGATCTTCTGTTTGCGTGAAATATCTCAACAGTTTGCCGAAATCGGCCACGGCCCGATTTTTGCAAATGTGATCGGCTTGGACTGCGCCGAAGAGAATCGCTTGCAGTCCTAAGCGCTCCGCGGCGTTGAGATTTGCCGGGCGGTCGTCCACCAAGATGATGTCTTCCGGCTTTGCGCCAGTTTGCAACAGTAATTGCAGGTAAATAGCTTCGTCGGGTTTGCGCGTGCCGACGTCTCCGCTGATCACAAAGCCGTTTATGTCCTGTTCAAGGGCGAATTGTCGCCGCAACTTCCGTGACCATCGCGAGACATCGTTAGACAGGCACCAGATTGAGGAAATATACGGCCGGACATCTTTCAAAAACTGATGCAAGCCGGGCGTGAGACGATGCCGAAGGAGGTACGCATCTTCGAGATCGGGACTCAGCCCGACATCGTGCCAAAACTGATTGGCTGAAATCCGGCCCAGGCTGGCGTCGCGATAGAGGGATTCAATCTGCCGGTCATCAGCGCTGCCGCCGTTTTCGTGAACGAACGGACAGAGAAGTTCAGCGACGTCATCTCCGGATTGGTAGATGACCCCCATGGCGTCGAGGACGAGGGTTCTCATAAGCTTCAGGCGTCTAGCTATTCTGATAGGTCTTGCACGCCGATGCAAGTTCGTTCACCTACCGTTTGGTTCAGCGGCCCCTCAAAACAACTTGAGTTTTTTGCAAAGAACGCAGAAAAGTTCAACGAGCAGCTTATCACTTCGATCTGACGCACCATGATGATGAGGTCCTCATTCGATTCTAAAATTCAAGAAGTTGCCGCATCCAATGTGTTACTGACAGCAGTCAATGCAGGCTGCAGCTTTTCCGATGGAAGATAGCCGAACCCAAGGCGAAAGATGCGTTCTCCCGATGGTTCACCGAACCAAGTGCCGGGGGCGAGTTGGACATCATGCTCCGGCAAGAGCTGCCAGAATCGCCCAATGGCTGTAGCATCGAACCTATCTTGCCGAAGCCGTATGCAGCATAGTGCACCGCATTCGGGGCGGACCCATTCCAGTCGAGCGTGTTCACGTTTGACCCATTCTTCGACTGCAAGCAAGGCTGCCTGCAGTAGTTTGCGCCGCGGCGTCAGGACTGTTTTCGCGTTTTGCAACAGGGCCGCGGCGAGGGTTTCATTGAGCACGGAGCCGGAAATCACGGTGTTCATTTTCGCGACCATCATCCGTTTACGCAGATCAACATCGTGGAACGTGAGCCAACCTACGCGAAGCCCCGGAGCACCATGTGCCTTTGAAACCGATCCGGCGGTGATGATCCGTGGATCGAGGGACGCAGCGCTCGGTGGCGTTCGATTATCACCGTATGAGGATTCACGATAGGTTTCATCAACGAACAGCAGCGCATCCGGTGATCTGTCGCGCATGTGCTTGAGCAGATCTTGAATGACTTCGGCCGATGCGCAAACGCCGGTGGGGTTTTGCGGCGAGGCTATGCTGACCAGCTTCGTGCGGGATGAGAGCTGTGCGGCGATTCGCTCGGGAACAAGCCGATAGCCCTCATCGAAACTCAGGGGCGCTTCCCTGATTGTGACGCCGCATCCGATGAGCGCATCTTTGGCGGGAGGAAAACATGGAGTAGAGATGACTGCTTCGTCACCGGGGCGACAATGTTCAAAAGCAAGCAAGAACAAGCCCAATGCCGCGCCTTCGAGAGTAAGCACATGGCGAGCCTCCATGCCGCATGATTCGGCGATGATTTCTCGAAGTTCCGGCAAGCCTTCGGATGTTCCATATCCCAGTTTGAGGGGCCGCAGCTTGCAAATTCCCCCGGCTAAATCAACGAGTTCGCCGATGGTCAAATCCTGCGCGGTACTTTCCGCCAAATTGTATGGTCGATTCACCTCCAGCAGAGAGATAATCTCACTGTAAGGAAACCTGCCTCGCCAAGTGCCATCTGATGGCATGCCGGTGTCGCAATTTGCATGACTTCTTTCGTGCCACATGCGCCTATTATATCGAGCTCTGATTTTTGGGCGAAAAATCGTTCCAATCCAACCAAGTCCCAAACAAAAAGTTCGAAATTCGCCCCGACAAGTAGCACCGTTAGCATCAATACTACCCATCGAACACTTCCGAAGGCATCTGCCGAATTGATTTTCAACGACGACCGCCGCACCACCAGCCTGGATGTCCACAATTGTGGAGGTTTTCCACCGAATCCACGCATTCAAAACAGGCTTTTTATGCTCGGAAAGAAATATTTTCACCCGGTAGCGCCGGGGTAGCATAAGCAATCACACGATCCACGCCGCCGCACGCATCCACCCGAAGAGACGCCCCCTCTCTTCCCCAGCGTGCGGCGGCTTTTTATGCGCTGACCGCCTAGTATGTCGAGAATATTCTGTTTGAATCTCAACAGGAGCAAAATTGATCCGCAAAACTCTGCTGGCTGTCATCCTTGTGGTTATTTCATCACTCGTCACCTATCGCATCGCTGGCGACGATAAGACGCCTGCGCCAAACGATATGGGTGCAGCGATGCAAGCGGTTGTATCTACCGGAGAACTACCTGCGGAGAATCCAGCGATTGGGTCGATGGTGACAGTCGATTTGGCCGGGCCAACGAATACGGTTGGATATAGCGGGAAACTGATGAAACTCACATCAAAGTGGACGGTCGTACAATATGAGGAAGGATCAAAGACATCGACGGTGTGGCTTGCGAATTCTCGCATCGAAGCCATATACGTCAAAACCGAAAAGTAGGGGCGATGTGACCATCACTCCCCCGACGCCTCTCTCCTGCCAGTTTGCTGCGGCTTTATTCATAGGCTTGCCCTGGGGATTGTGCGATGAATTCTGCCAAAACATGGCTGAACAAATGGTAGCCGGATTTCTATCGTTACCCATATAAGGTGAGCGATGTTACCGTGCGGGGGCGTCATTCTGACCAACTTCCATCTTGATCGGCGGAAATGTAAAATACTGTTCATGCCGCCGAAATCGGGAATGTCGGAGCAAGATATCCTTGCGCATCGCAAGTTTGCCGACCAGGTTGTTGACACCATTGGGGACTGCATCAAGGTTCTCGATCTTGATGGCCGGTTGACGATGATGAACGAGCCGGGCATGCGGGCGATGGAAATAGATGACTTCGCCACTTGCCAGAACGCCACATGGTCAACTTTTTGGGAAGGCAAAAGTGGCGAGGCGGCGCGGGCTGCATTTGAGTTAGCTAGAACTGGAAAACCAGCTTCATTCGAGGGGCCGTGCTGCACGATGAAGGGGACGCCGAAATATTGGCACGTTCTGGTCACGCCTGTTCGCACAGACAAGGGAGACGTTGAGGGCGTTCTGGTGGTGTCCCGTGACGTAACCGACAGGCGAAATGCCGAAGTTGCCGCAGAACAAGCAAAACAATATGCCGAATCGGCGAACCGAGCCAAAGATGAATTCCTGGCGGTGCTGAGCCACGAACTCCGCACGCCTCTTTCGCCGGTCGTCATGGCAATCAGTGCTTTGAAACAGGACGCCACGCTGTCGCCGCACCAGCAAGAGGTGTTGGAAATGATCGGGCGGAATGTCGATCTTGAAGTCAGGCTCATTGACGACATGCTTGACCTCAGCCGAGTTATAAACGGAAAGATGCGGTTGTATCGTGAGCCGGTCAAGCTTCATGAACTGACCAAAGACGTATCGCAGATTTGCATCAGTGATCTGAATAAGAAACAAATAAAGATCGAATTCGATTTTGCCGCTGATTCAGATGACGTGTTTGCCGATCCTGCTCGATTGCGGCAAGTCTTTTGGAACCTGCTCAAGAATTCGGTGAAGTTCAGTAATGAGGGGTCGAAGATTCGCCTCACATCTCGCAATCCAAAACCCGGCACGATTGAAATAACGGTCATTGATGAGGGTGTAGGAATTCCGCCTGACATGCTGCCGAACATCTTCAATCCTTTCGATCAAGGCCAGAGCGGGACGACGCGCAGCTTCGGCGGACTCGGATTGGGCCTGGCTATAGTGCGGGCGGTTGTCGAACTTCACGGCGGCAAAGTATGGGCAGAGAGTGACGGCGCCGGCAAAGGCGCGCGTTTGGTTGTACAGCTTCCAGTCGTTGCCGCACAAACGGAGAACACGACAGACGAAAACGTACACCTGCCCAACAAAAATCTACGCATACTCGTTGTTGAGGATCATGCGGATACGGCGGCGGTGTTGATGATGCTGCTTAAGAGTACAGGCCATCACGTCAAGACTGCGGGAACTGCCGCCGCGGCTTTGAAAGTCGCTGAAACTGAGCCGCTCGATTTGGTCGTAAGTGATTTAGGGTTGCCCGATACTACGGGTTACGACCTGATGCGACAGTTGCATGTGCGTTTTGGCATTAAAGGGATTGCGATGAGCGGCTACGGGATGGATGACGACATTCGCAAAAGTCGTGACGCGGGATTCGTTGAACACATCGTCAAGCCGGTGAATTTCGGCATCCTCGATCAAATAATTCGGCGAGTGGCGGGGAATGCGTAGCGGTACAGACCATTCTTCTTTCGCACGTAACGCACCCTAACGGCGGGACTTTTCGCTTCGTTTGAGGTGCGCTTCAAGTAAAATTATATGATCGGTGAGGCACTTTTATACGGTTTGAGGAGTTGAGCGCAACAAAAACCCCGTTTCCTTTTTTTGGAAAACGGGGTTCTGAATGCGTCATGTAGGACTTGAACCTACAACCCGCTGATTAAGAGTCAGCTGCTCTGCCAATTGAGCTAATGACGCGCGATCGGGGCGGATAATAATACCGGGGAATGGGCGTTCGTCCAGTGTTGGGTTGAGTTGGGAAAAATGCCGTTTTTGCCGTTATAAACGGTTTGGGCTGAAATAATCGGGGGTGCGGGGCGAAATCCTTCATATAAATGGCCGCGAACATAGGCGGGTCGAAGATATACTGCAAAACTGCGGGCCAAATGGAGTGATTTGTGTTGGATTTGCGCGTCAAACAAGCTGAGACAGCACTAGCCGAGGGACGGCTGGAGGAGGCGTGTGAGATTTTGCGGCAGGCGGAGGTGCGGGCGACGAAGTGGGGGCAGGACTTGATTGGGGATGTGGTGGAGGCGCTGGTGGCGCGGGGGCGGGAGCATTTGGCGGCGGGACGGTTGCCGCAGGCGCAGGGGGATGCGGATCGGGCGGCGGCGATGGGCGGGAATATGACGCACGTTGCGCAGCTGCGGGCAGCGGTGGCGCATGCGGTGGAATCAACGCAGCGGCGAGAGAGGCGGGCGGCGCAGCTGCTGGCGGCGGCGAAACAGCAGATCGATCATGGCCGGTTGTCGGTCGGGCAGCGGTGGCTAGCGGGGGTTTCGACCACGGAATCGCGCGTGGCGATGTTGATGCGGGATGTGGATGTGAAGAAATCAACTCTTGAAACGTCGCTTGCCGCGGCGATCGCAGCGAACGATCGCGATGATCTGGCCGTTGCGGTGCGCGAAACAATCTCCGCGCGCGACGCGGGCGGCGCCGATGAGCGCGTGGATGAAATCTGCGCGAAGGTCTCGGAGAAAATGAAGACGCGATTGAGCGCGTTTGTCGATTCGGGCCGGCTGGATTTGGCGGAATCGATGACGCAGCAATTGGCGATGCTGTGCGGAGAGACGGGGGATGTGCAGCAGTTTCGAC
>DATAPK010000295.1:0-12094 GCA_036265245.1 Tepidisphaeraceae bacterium
AGAAACTTCACCGGCTGCCCGGTGACCATCTTGGCGCTGAGCAGCGCGCCGCCGCGAGTGTCGGAATCGAATTTAGTCAGGATCAGGCCGTCAAGCTCAAGCTGCTCGTTAAACGCTTTGGCGCTGTTGACCGCATCCTGCCCCGTCATCGAATCGAGCACCAGATAAATCTGATGCGGCGTGACAACCGTATTGATCTCTTTCAACTCATCCATCAACTCCTGATCGATGGCGAGACGACCAGCGGTGTCGAGAACGAGCACGTCGCAGTTTTGTTTCTTCGCTTCGGCGACTGCCATGCGGGCGACGGCGACTGCAGCGCCGCGGGCAACCTGCCCATGCTCCGCCACCTTTGAATCATCCGCATAAACCGGCACGCCAACCTGCTCGCCCAGCACTTTAAGCTGCATCACAGCAGCGGGACGCTGCAAATCCACCGCCGCCAGCATCGGATGCCGCCCCTTGCTGATCAGATATTTCGCGAGCTTGCCGCAGGTTGTCGTTTTGCCGCTCCCCTGCAACCCGCACATCATGATCACCGTCGGCCCCGGCGTGACGAAATAAATATTCGTATCCACCGGCCCCATCAGGTTCACAAGCTCGTCGTAAACGATCTTCACCATCAACTGGCCGGGCTGCAGCGACTTGATGACATCCGTGCCGATCGCTTTCTGGATGACGTGCTCGATGAAATCGTTGACGACGTTGAAATTGACGTCCGCTTCGAGCAGCGCCGTGCGCACCTCGCGCATCGATTCGCGAATATTTTCTTCAGAGATTTTTCCGCGGCCGGAAAGGGAGCGGAAGATGCCATTAAATTTATCTGTCAGGGCGTCAAACATGCGTAACACAATAGAATGGGACGCTAAAATCGACAAGCGATTGAGACTATGCCGCAACTACTAAATGAGATTTAATCTCGCTGGATTTCTGAAGTTTAGATGCGAAAAATGAACTAATCAGTCAGCCTCGCAGAAGACGAAATTAATTCTGACTGACCAAGGTTTTTTTGAAAGGAGAATATCATGTTGCAAGTTCACGACGGACAATGCGGTATGTGTGCCCACTTCGGCGAAGATCATCAATCGGATCAGAAGCTGGTTCAACTTCGCTCCAGCCACAAGGCTTCGGAGACGCTGCTCGAAGATTGCGGCCATCCCAAGCACGCGGCGTTGCATTTGAAGGTCACGCCCAGCAGTGGTTGTGACGGATTCAAGGCCGCGGAGAAGAACTGATTATCGGCTGTCTGCTTTGAAATAATGGCCGGGAGTCTTGAGGAAGACTCCCGGCCTTTTTTATTCGGATCGAAAATGCGAAAGCAAAAATGGCCCGGCTCAGAAACATCATTGAGCCAGGCCAGGAAACGCTGTTCTTCTCAATCCTTAACGGCGCCTTCTGAAGGAAAGTGTGCTAACGGTTGTACTTCCCGAATCGGTGCTGCCCGAACTGGTCGAACCCGTACTTCCGGTATCGCCGGTGTCTGATCCGTCGTCGCTGGATGATCCGCCATCGCATCCGCCTCCCCCACGGCCGAAGCCTCGGCCTCTTCGCCCGACAAACAAATCGCGGCGAGGCAGCGTCGTCGGGTCGCCATCGGAATCCACCGTGATCGTAATATCAAATGTAGATGTGCTATCCGTGCTGCTCGTGGCCGTGAGCGTGGCGCTATAGAGAACCGCGCCGTTGGCCTCCGTGTAGACATCGATCGATTGCGTATCTGCGATGGTGCCGGAAACACCATTTGCAGTAGCCAGCGTTTGCAGGGAGGTTTGCACGGTCGAACTCAGTGCGCCAAAAGTCGTCGTGGTTTGCGTCGGCAGGCCGGCGACATCACCGGCGGCGTTGACGGTCACGGTCGAAGTCGTACCGTTCACCGTGAAATCGGTGGAGTAGAGAACGACGCCGTCCACCGTTCGGACGCGAACGCTTTGCGTGGAATCGCTCGTCAAGGCCGTCGCGCCGCTGGGCAGATTGCCATTGATCGCCCCTTGGATTGCCGACGGCAGGACACTGAAGGTGATATTTTCGTTGCCGACCGGATTTCCGTTGGCATCCACCGTGATAACCACGCCGCGAGGATGCTTTTTGTTGGCGGATGTTGAACTGTGTTTCAGGCGAATCGAGTAAGTCGTCGTGCCGTTCGATGTCGTTGACAAAACGCTGGTGCTGGAGGCCGGCGCAGTCAGGCCAAGCGCCGTGGCAATCGCGCTGATTTCGGTTGCGGCGCTGGTGCCGCTCAGCGCGCCGAAGGTGGTGGTGCTGGTGGTCGGGGCGGTGACTGCATCCCCAAGTTGATCGACCGTGAGCGTCGTTACCGCGCCGGAACTGCTGATCCGGACAGAATAAGTTTCCACGCCGTTGACGTTATTTAAGTAAACCGTGTCGGTGGCGGCGGGGTCGGTCAGGCTGTGGCTGGTGGCATCCGTGTCCAAACCCGTCTGAACGGCGGCGGGAGCCTGGCTGAACTGGATCGTGTCCACCGAATGCCTGTGATGATGACTCAACAAAGCCGAGTGCGATGCGGATAAAAGTTGCCGCCCTTCCAGCGGCTCCAGGCCAAAAGATGAGGCCGGCGTTTGGCTGACCGCGCGGAGCACCGCACGGTGGGCTTTCTTGCGTGACAGAAATTGGAACATAACAAACCTCCCGAAGCTGTACCGAGAGCCGATAGACCAACACAGACCATCGGCGGTCCGGTCATAGGTGTCGTGCTAAAACTATGTATTTCGCGCGCAGCCCATTCGCGCTTCAGGATCGAACCATCACCAAAAGGTTAAGAGTCCATGTATTCGATGCGCAACAGCGTGCATCGTTTACGCTCCTCGCCTGGTGCCCTCTTTTTGCAGGCAAAAGTCTTTCAGCCCAGTTAAGTGACGCCGCGAAGCGGAAGGTTTATCAAAAAAGAACGGCCGAAGTTTCAATAATTCCAAGCGGACGGATTTGCAGTGGGAGAAGCAATCGCGTGAACCATTTTGGATTTCGGATTGGTAAAAGCAGACCAATTCGCATTTTCAATCCAAAATCCCCAATCCAAAATCCAAAATCGTAGCGTGACCGATCCCATAACAGCCATAGCGATCGCCTCGCCCTCGGATGAAGCTTCTGGCCAGTCGTTACGAACGGGATTAGGATTGAAAATACGATGCCGATCTTTCCCTGCCAGGTTTGCAATACGCAGCTTTCCGCAGAGGAATCGCAGGCGGGGCAATTGGTTCGATGCCCCACCTGCTCGACAACGCTGCGCGTGCCGACGGCAGAAAAGGCCGACTTAGTCGGCGTGGCGGCCCGCGCCTCAGCGTCCAAGGGCACAACGCTCCCGCCCAGGCCAACTTTTGGATCGATGACAACCGGCGCATCGCACGGCGGAAAGCGATATGGATTCAATTGCGCCTATTGCTCCTCGCGCCTGGAGGCCACCGAAGCCCAAGCCGCGCAGGAAGGGCAATGCCCCACCTGCGGCAATACGATCACGATTCCAATTCTCGATCGATATGGCCGCCTGATCGACCCCAAAACGCGGCAGGTGATCAAGCAAGACCCGCATCCGGTTCACGCTTACGCCGCCGCCGGCGAGCGGGCCCCGGCGATCATCCGCCAGCCTGGCGGAGTCCAGCAGATCCAATGCTCGCGATGCGGAAGCCTCTCGCCGATCACCTCCAACAACTGCAAAAGCTGCGGCATGCCCTTCACAATGGAAGGCACCACCCTTGAAGCAGGCGGCGCAAGCAATTCATTTTGCGTGGCGTCTCTGGTGCTCGGAATCATCGGCATCCCCGCCGGCTGCACGGGAATCGTGCCGTTGCTCGCATTGATTTTCGGAATCGTCGGCTACAACCAGGCAAGCAAAGCCGACGGACAATCCGGCGGCAAAGGAATGGCGATCGCGGGAATTGTACTCGGCGCAATCGGATGCATGATCGCGATCTGGCTGGCGCTGAATCTTTGAGGGGCTTTGAGAAATGGGCTAAACCGCAAGCGGCGAAGTGCGCGTTTATGCTTTCGCGTCGGCTTTTTCTTCGGCTTCGGGACGACGAATATAGGTGGGCGTGAGCTTGAAGGGGTCTGCGAACTTTCCGTTGCGCGCCAATTGCATCCCTAATGTCGCGACGACACCGGCGCGGGCTCGCCAGGTTTGCTCGGCGGTGACGATCACGCCACTTTCGCTCGGAATAAATTTCTGATGATACGGAATGCCCTCGCCCAGCAGAAGCACCGGGCGTGGAGCGCGCGAAAGCATCGCCGTCAATGACTCAACGCGGGCGGATTCGTCCTCGACCCATCGATCCTGTTGCCGCGAGAACCGGGCGGTAAAAATCTGGTCGCGTTTGGCATCGAGGACGATAACGAGATTCGTTGCCTCAGGCGGCGCATTCTCCGCAAGAACGCGAACGGTCGGGACGGCCACAATTTTCACGCCCGTCGCAAGGGCCATCGTCTTGGCCAGCGTCACGCCGATGCGCAAGCCCGTGAACGACCCCGGGCCGATGGAAATATAAAGATGCTCAACATCCGCAGGCGACCAGTTCTGCGCACGCGTAAGTCGATCGATAATCGGGATAATCTGAGCCGCGTTCTGCAGGCCGTGCTGAAATGTCTCTTCGGTCAAGATCACTTCGCCTTCAACGACGGCGATGGAACCAACCCGGCCTGAAGTCTCAATGGCAATCGCTCGCGGCATTGGAGAAGGATACCGGAATCACAAGAGAAATCGCATACAGCCATTTTGGATTGCGGATTTTAGATTTTGGATTTGAAAGATGGAAAACGAACCGCATTTTCAATCCAAAATCCGCGATCTAAAATCCAAAATCGTGACGGGGGCAACCACCATAGGCTATATGCGATCGCCCTTCCTCATGTGGTTACGTCGCCTGAAGATCAAGCTGCAAATCGTCTCGCTTCTCTCCGCTTCCCAGAACCAAACCCGCCGCCACCAGAAGCAGGCCGGCGCCCATCAGATAAAGCTGAAGATGCGGATCGCGGCAGATGCTCGCTAATCGGCCCCCAACGGGTTGATACGGCGGCATTTCCGGCGGCGGAGGCAGCGTCACCAAATCAAATGGCGAAACCTGATCGCTTGAAAATTGTCCCTTCAGTTCCAAAACACTGGTGCCTTGGCGAACCATTTTCATCTGCCGCTGGGCCAATCGCTCCGAAAGCGTCGGATCATCCGCAACGCGTTTTAAAAATTCGCTGTTGACGTCGGTTTGGTGTGTAATTTGATCGAGATCTGCCTGCAGTTTTTCGTGTTGATAGACCAGCTTCCGATTTTCATCCGCGGCCGGGATCAGCACGCAGCAGGCGATGATGCCGATGCCGAGACAAAGAAGCGGGATCGTGAAAAGCCCACCCCCGCTGGGCGCCGGACGCGGCTGCCGCACCGCTTTAGGCGCTTCAGCCGGCGCCACATCGTCTTCAGTGACTTCCAGCGCCCGTTCCAGGTCGATAGTCGACGCGGCGACCGTCTCCCAAGGCGTATGCGCTTTGGACATGTCGTGCTTTGATGAGACGGTGGGCGTCACATAAGGATTATCGGACGATGGGCACCCCCGGCTATACTTTTCGGCGTGGGCGAGACCATTTTTGAACGGCTTGTAAGATTTCCCCACGTTCCAGCGACAGTTAAAGCAATTACCCGGCGGGCTCATTGAAAGTGAATTGGGAAGAAATAGTGCAGGGTCACGGCCCCGTGGTCTGGAAGACGGCAAAACGTCTTCTGAACCACGATGCGGATGTCGCCGACTGCTTTCAGGAAACCTTCGTCAGCGCGCTGAAGCTGGCGGCAACCACCCGTATCGAAAACTGGCCGGGATTACTGCGCCGATTGGCGACGGCCAGGGCGCTCGATCTGCTTCGACGCAGAATTCGTAACCAGCGCGTCGAGGAAATGCCGGCCGATTTTTCAACTGAAGATGATCCGGTGATTCATGCGCAGGCAGGTGAATTGCACGATCAGCTTCGGGTTGCACTGGCGAGGTTGCCGGCGCAGCAAAGTGAAGTGTTCTGTCTGCGGTATCTCAATGAGATGAGTTACGAAGAGATCTCGCGAGAGATGAAGATTTCGATCGACGCCGTGGGTGTGAACCTTCATCGGGCCCGGGCGCGGTTGAAAGAGTTGCTGAATGCTTTTGCGGCCGAATCGAGGCAGAGGTAAGCCATGCAGGATCAATTAAACAACGATGACTTACTGGATCAGGCGACGGCGGCGCTGCGCGACGTGCCTGTCTCGCAGGGGCCGCCGGAGGATTTGATCGCCAAGACGCTTGAGCGGCTGGCGGCTGAATCCGAATCTGATCGTTCACCCTTTAACTGGAAAATATTTATCATGAAACATCGTCCTTTGACCGCTGCGGCGGTCGTTACTATCGTCTCAGCAGTTGCACTGCTGTGGTTTATTTCACGTCCTTCCAACCTTGCGTTTGGCGCGGTGATTGAGAAAGTGCGGACCATTTCTGCGGTTTCGTTCAAGATGAGCGGGAAGGTGCAGCTTCCGAACCTGCCGATCCAGGATGTGGTCGCTGAAGTTACTGTTGCTGAGCCGTTCAAAATGCGCGAAATCATCAATAAAGAGCACTTGGTCATGGTGATCGACATGAGTGCGGGGAAGCAGATGATGCTCGATCCGAAAAGGAAATCGGCCATGTTTTTGGACATGGGAAAGAACGTGAGCCCGCAGATGGCGAACGTGAATGTGCTGGATCACTTCAAGAAATTTGATCCGAAGGATTTTAAACCGGTTGGGGAGAAGATGATCGAGCAGAAAAAGGTGACCGGATTCAAGAATGAAAGTGCGACGGGCACGCAGACGGTATGGGTTGATCCTGATACGCAGTTGCCGATTCAGATGGAGACAAAGTACTCTGGGCCTATGTTCCCGACGATGGATGTGGCGATGACGGATTTTGATTGGAATCCGCAGATTGATGATTCGACGTTTAGCCTGACGCCGCCGGAGGGATATAAGAGTGACACGATGTCGATGGATATGTCGTCACTCAGCGAGAAAGATTTGACCGACGGGCTGCATCAGCTGGCGGAATATAATGATGGTGCTTTCCCGGATTCGCTGGGGATGATGGGAATGATGCAGGCGATAAAGAAACACATCGAGCACATGCCAAAGCCCGATCATGCGGCCCCGGCGGACGTGGATGCGATGAGGAAGGCGCAGATGGCGGAGATTATGCCGGTGCTGCGGGCGATGACATTCCTCGCCAAGCAAACCGATACACACTACGCGGGCAAGGGGGCGAAGCTGAATGAGGCGAATCGACCGATTGTGTGGTATCGGCCGACGGACGCGAAGCAATATCGTCTGATTGATGCGGCGTTGAATGTGACGGATGTGGATGCGGATCATCTGCCGCAGATTCCGTCGGAACCGGTGGGGATGGGGATGGGGATGGGATTGGGGACGACACAGCCGGTGAAGTAGCTTTTGGGGCCGCTTGCGGTTTAGCGCGGGAGGAGTGCTAAACCGCAAGCGGCCATTTTCATCTCTCAAATATCAACATCAGATACGCAAGAAACATCAGCAGATGCACCGCCCCCAGCAACACATTCGTCTTCACGCTCGCAAACGTCAGCATGCTTAATCCCAGCGTCAGAACCAGAAGAATCGTATCCGACGCATCCAATCCCAGAATCACTTGCTGGTGATTGATGAAACCGATGATCAGAATGGCCGGAATCGTGAGACTGATCGTCGCCAGCACCGATCCCAACAGAACATTGACTGATCGCTGCAATTGATTCCCCATCGCCGCCCGAACCGCACTCAGCGACTCCGGCGATAGAATCAGCACCGCCACCAAAAATCCCCCCAGTGCCGGCGGCGCATGCAAAACCCGAATGCCATGATCGATCGGAATTGCCAATTTCTTGCACAACAGCACCAATGGAAGCAGGTAAATCACCAACATCGTCGCATGGAAGGGAATGGAAGGGCCGCCTTCCCCCGCGTGGCTCGATTCATTTGTATCCGACGATGCCTGCGGCGCGATGAAATATTCCCGATGTCGCAAATTCTGAATCGCGAGAAAAACCCCATACAAACCAATCGACATCACAATCAAAAAAATCGATTGCATCGAAGACAAACTCGGCCCAGGCGTCGTGACCGTATAATTCGGCAAAATCAAACCGAGAACGCTCAGCGGAATGATCACCGCCAAAAATGCATTCGCCCCCTGCAAATTGTAAGTCTGCTCGCGATGCCGCATACCGCCCAGCAATAGCGACATCCCCACCATCCCGTTCAGCACGATCATCACCACCGCGAACATCGCATCCCGCGCCATCGACGATCCCCCGCCGCTGGTGTACATCACCGCCGCGATCATCGTCACTTCAATCCCCGTCACCGCCAGCGTCAGAATGAGCGTCCCCAGCGGCTCGCCCAGCGCGTGCGCCAACTCTTCGGCATGCCGCACCACCGCGAATGCAGAAATCAAAATCGCCGCAAATAGCCAGATCAGAATAAAAGCAAACCAGCCGCGATTGGATAGATCCGCCAGCCAACTGCCTGAGAAAATCAAAAAAAGCACGGCCGTCGCAACGTTGATCGGCAGAGCCCACTCACGTCGCACAAAGCCCGGCTGTTTCAAGGCCGCCGCAGCCGATTGGTCTTTTTGCATTCTTTCCAATCGTCAATAAGGGCATTATCCCTTATTCCACAGCGATCCACCGTAAGCCGCGCGGTCGCCAAGTTGCTCTTCAATCCTCAAAAGCTGGTTGTACTTCGCCACGCGATCCGATCTCGCCGGCGCGCCCGTCTTAATCTGCCCGCAATTCGTCGCCACCGCGATATCCGCGATCGTCGCATCTTCCGTCTCGCCACTGCGATGCGAAAGCACCGCCGTATAGCCGTTCCGAATCGCCATGTTCACCGCCGCGAAGGTTTCGCTGATCGTGCCGATCTGATTCACCTTCACCAGAATGCTGTTCGCCGTCCCGGTTTTGATTCCCTTTTCCAGGAACTTCACATTGGTGACAAACAGATCGTCGCCCACAAGCTGAATCTTATCACCAACGCGATCGGTAAAGAGCTTCCACCCATCCCAGTCATTTTCCGCGCAGCCATCTTCAATCGAGCGGATCGGATATTTTTCAATCCACTTGCACCAGTAATCGACCATCTGCTCTGGCTTGAGGATTTTGTCGGGGTTGCTCTTGAAGAATTTGTATCCCTTTTTGGCTTTGTCCCAGAGTTCGCTCGATGCTGGATCAAGGGCGACGAAAACCTGCTTCCCAAACTCATACCCCGCCGCCGAAACCGCTTCGCCGATCACTTTCAGCGCATCTTCGTTATCTTTCAGATCGGGCGCAAATCCACCCTCATCCCCCACCGCCGTGCTCATCTTGTTTTTATGCAAAACCTTTTTCAGCGCGTGATAAATCTCCACACCACAGCGGAGGGCTTCGGAGAACGTGTTAAACCCCCACGGCTGGATCATGAACTCCTGAAAATCCACATTGTTATCCGCGTGCTTGCCGCCATTCAGGATGTTCATCATCGGCACCGGCAGCGTCTTCGCGCCCGGCCCGCCAAGGTATCGATACAGCGGCAACCCGCTCGCTTCCGCCGCCGCCTTCGCCACCGCCATCGACACACCCAGAATCGCATTCGCCCCAAGCTTCGCCTTGTTAGGCGTTCCATCCAATTCGATCATCAGATGATCGATTGATTCCTGATCGCGCGGATCGAGCCCGATCAATTCCGGCGCGATCTTCGTGTTCACATTATCCACCGCCTTGCCCACGCCCTTCCCGAGCCACTTCTTATCCTTCTCATCGCGAAGCTCGCAGGCCTCATGTTCGCCCGTGCTCGCCCCCGACGGCACCGCCGCCCGTCCCAGCGTGCCATCTTCAAGCAGCACATCCACCTCAACCGTCGGATTGCCGCGGCTGTCTAAAATCTGTCGACCCTGAACAAACTCAATCGCGAGACTCATGGTTTCCTCTTTTATGGTTATGTTTGAACAAATCGGCGGAAAAACCGAACTGTAACGCAGTCTATGCGCCACCCCCCCGCTGTCAAAAGCGCCAGTATTTTATTATACGGATCGGCACTAAAACCCACGCGGCGGTGGCACTTCAGTGCCACTGTTTTCCACACGGACAAGCGCACCTTTCAATCCAAAAACCGCGACTACACCCAATGGAAAAACGCCGTCGCCCAACATTGACATCCACATGTCGCGCTGCGCAGCGCGACAAAACGCAAAAATCATCCTCAAACAATAATTTTCCCCCCTTCCCGTTCCGCCACCCACGTTCCCCCGCCAAATGTCGCGCCAAACCCACCCGCCCCGCGCAGCGCCCCCGACAATACAGAGACCCGTTCTTTGACAACCCAATATCCCCCCCAAAAAAAAGCCCGCGGCTCCGCCGCGTGGACCTCTTTCCCAAAATTTCTCAAACTTTCCCCTTTTTAAAAGATCGTCTCAACAGGCCATCCAACATTGATCTGAAAAAGTGCGAAATTGAACCAGTTTCCAACCGGCGTGGTCACTTTTAGTGACCACACCCCTGTCGCAAACCGAGGCGTGTCTCAACTAGAACCCACCTAACCCGGCGCCCGCGTCAACGCCTTCTCAATCAGCCACCGATCTCCCGGCTCAATCTGCAACTTCAACGCCGCCGCCTGTCCCCGCGGCGACATCTTCTTCCAAGTCCGCTGAACGATTTTGATCAACTTCTCCTCCTCATGCTTCTTCGCAAAATCGGAGAAATAAAATTCGATAAACACCAGGCAGATCACATCTTCCAAAATTTGCATGTCGGAATCGGTTTTGAGATGTTCTTTTCGCAGCAGCGATTGAACGCGAATAACCGTCGCGCTGTCATAACCCGCCTGTCGAAGCAGGCTCGCCGCTTCGGTGGCGTGAAATTGGGCGAGATCGTTTCGCCATTCGTGATACCCCGCCCGGGTCATCGGATACCGGCTTCGCGGGATTTGCCAGCGGCGGATATGCTGGCACCGGGCCGCCAGTTGCAGCGGTTCGGAGGCGTTGGGCTCCAGCCGATGCAGCCCATCCGTCATTCGGCGGGAATACAGCAGCGCATCAGGATGATCCATCCCATCCACAATCGTATGGCTTGGATCTTCGCGATTCGCAGCATCGAAAAGCTCAATAGCGGCCTTGAAGCGGTCGGAAACGCTCATCGGAGCGATGATATCAGAGCGGGCAGTTGTAGCCATTTTGGATTGCGGATTTTGGATTTTGGATTTGTAAGAGCAGAACAATCCCCATTTTCATTCCAAAATCGGCAATCCAAAATCCAAAATCGCGGCTTGAACGATCCCATTGCAGCTACTTCCAGCCGCCGCGGGATGATATGAAGCGAATCGGGTCTGTGCCATCGACGACGCGGGGTTCGTCCCTATAATGCAAACTTTAGTCGCAGACGAAGGAGCGTAAGTGGCCAAACGATCGGCGTTAGCGGAAAAACTGGACGAAGTGAGGGATCGCATCGGAGAAGCGTGCGCAAAAGCGCGGCGGGAGGCGTCCGAGGTGACGCTCATCGCCGTCACCAAAACCGCCGCCCCCGAACAGGTTCGCGAGATTCTTCAACTCGGCGTGGGAGATTTAGGCGAAAGCCGCGTGCAGAACCTGGTGCAGCGCGCCGGCCAACTCACCGAATTTCATCAGCGCCGCGTCGCGCACGGCGATGAAGCGGTCTCGCAAAAACTGCGCTGGCACATGATCGGGCATCTGCAGCGAAACAAGATCAAACCGGTCTTGCCGATTGTCAGCCTGATTCACAGTGTCGATTCGCTGAGGCTCGCAGAGGAGCTTGAAGCGCAAGGCACGAAAATCAACAAGAGGCAACCCGTTTTAATGCAGGTCAACGCATCAGAAGAGACGCAAAAAAGCGGCGTCGCCGTCGGCGCATCCGTGCATCTGGCCGAGCAGATCGATTCAATGCCGCACCTGCAACTGATGGGCCTGATGACCATGGCCGCGATAGACGCCGACGAGAAGACAGTTCGGCACACTTTCTCCCGCACGCGCGAAATTTTCGAAGAAATGCAATGGCACAAAATCGGCGGCACCTCCTTCAAGCATCTGAGCATGGGCATGAGCAACGA
>DATAPK010000296.1:0-6562 GCA_036265245.1 Tepidisphaeraceae bacterium
CTATCTCGCCATCGCCACGCGCTCAAACTCCAGATCCACCTTCACCACTTGCCCCACCGTTCCTGGCTTGGTCACCGGCTTGATCGAATAGACCTGTCCATCCGCCGTCGATGCATAGATTGAAGACGTTTTCGTATTTGCCGCGAACGCAACCAGATCCGTCCGCAGGCTATGGAACTTCACTTCGCCGGTCTGCTTGTCCACGCCGACGATCGTATTGTCGCTCGCTCGCAAGTAGACGTACTGCGCATCCGCCGCCAGAAACGCCTGCGTTCCCAGCGCGATCCAGCGCGGCTTGCGATTGAAATCGCCTGTCGTTTTATCCAGCGCCACCACGCCTTCCCCCGGCACCATCTGATACACACTGTCATCCGTCAATTCCGGCGAATCCATCAGCGGGTTGCTCGCGAAATACTGCCATTTGATCTTCCCCGTCGCGCGATCCAGGCAATAAAGCTTGGTGTCCGTCGCCGCCACATACACGCCAAAATCATCCGCCTTCAGGTCCGCCAGAATCTGTCCCTGAATTTTGAAAACATTGCCGGGCAAATCCCAAATGGTGTCGCGATGCTCGTTGACCGCATACACGCGGCCATCTTCTCCGCCGGCATATAAAAACTTCTCATAAAACGCAGGCCCCGCCGAAAACCCGCCCGGCGACATAAATTCCCAAACCGCGTTCTCCACATTCTTGGTGAGATCGATCCGTGCCATCCGCCCGCCGTTCGGATAATCCAGCCCGCAATAAATAAAGTTCCCCGCTCCACCTGCCAGCGGGCTTCGCACCGCGTGCCCGATGTTGATCGTCTTGGCCACGCTCCCATCCTTGTCGATCTGCAAAATCGTGCTGACCGACGCCAGGATCGTCTGCTTATTATCCAGCATCAGCGGCGGCAAGATTCGATCCCCCGGCTCGCCGGTGTGCCGCGTCCACGTCACCTGCCCGCCGCTCGCCGATATCGCATAAACCGCGTTCTGCGACGTATAGGCAAACAGCAGATCGTCCCGCAGATAAAGCTGGTTGACCTTTTCCTTCGGCGAAAGCCCCAGCGGCGACGCCCAACTCTCCACAAATCCCCCCACCTCCACCAATCCAATCGAAGGCCTTGTCGTCGGCTTGCTTTGACATCCCGCCAGCAGGGTGAGTGTCGCCAGAATCGTCAGTAGATGCTTTCTCAATGATGCTCCCACGGGTTGAGGGTTGTGCGGGGATTAAGAATAGCATTGACCTGTATTTACCGTCAAACGACAGCCCCGCAAGACACATCCCTCCCTTCAAACTACCCCGTGAGCCGTCCCCATACACTGCCCAATGTAAAAACATTACCCCGCACGGGCACTTCGGCAACCAATGTGGGTTCAATTTGGTGGGGCAGGCATGCTTACCTGCCATTTCGTCTCGTCGAATAACCCTTTACTTAACTCCCGCTGGTTTCGCACTATCAACATCTTTTCGCAAATACTTCAGCCCCGCCTCCACCACCGCATCCGAATTCTGCAAATCACGCAGCGTCGTCTTAACCACAATATCCGGCCTCACCCCCCGCCCTTCCAGCAGTGTCCCATCCGGCAACTGGTCTTCCCAACTCGACAGATAAACCGTCACCCCATTCCCCAACTGATGCGGCATTGGCCGCCCTGATGCTCCCCGCGTCACATCCCCAATCAGCTTCGCCTTGGCCCCATATTTCATCATCAACACAAACGATTCCGCACTGCTCACCACCTTCGGCCCAATTAACACCACCACGGGGTTGGCATATCGCTCCGCATCCTTCCGCGACTCAATCACCCGATCGCTTGGCCCCTTCCAATCCCCGCCCTCGCGAATTCGATCCTTCGCATAGATGGCGGATTGCTCCACAAACCGCGCCGCCACCCGCTGCGCCGCACTGTCATCACCACCTCCGTTAAACCGTGCATCCAGAATTAGCCCCTTCGTATCCTTCAATGTATCCAAGGCCGCATCAAATCCATCTGCCTGCTGCTTCGAGCATTCCGAGAAGAGGATGTAACCAATCCCATCATCAAATCGCCCCGTGACAATCCCGTTATTTTGGGTCAATCCAGGAACTGTCTGCTTTAACACCTTCTCGTTGTAATTCGGCGGCGTTGAGTTCGCGCACGTATAAATTCGAACATCCCCTGCTTCCACCGAAACGTGCATATCCTCCGCCAGCCGCAACATCTGAGCCGTCACCCGTGCAAACTCATTGGCGCTTTTGGCATTCTCAAACTTCGCTTTCCGCTTCTGGATCTCCTTGGCCCAATCAATCTTCTTCCGATCACGATAAGAATAATCCTGATCGATCGCCTCTTTCAGCGCCGCTACCGCCAGCTTATTTTGCTCCGGCGTCACATCCGGTTCCGCCGCCGCCGCTCCATCCGCGCGCGTCTTAAACGACACCGGATACCACTCCGCCGCCTGCCCGTTCTTATTTCCAAATCCCTTAAACGTATCGCTGTTAATGCTCAGTTGATATTGATGATCCCCCTTCAGCTTCACCGGAATGACAAACGTCTTCTCGTTCAGCCAGCTCAATTGCCCTGAAATCTCCGGAAAGCTCTCGCCGCCTCCAACCACGGCTCGACCTACAGGGCTCATCGCCTGATCAAACTCAATCCGAATCTCCTTCACATCCGGCGAAACATCCACCTCCCCATTCTCCGGCGAAGTCATCACCACCTTAGGCGCCGCCGCCCCCGCAAAACGGCCAAGCAATAAAACCAGTGCAAAGACCATTGGAATATGACGTATCATGCCCGAACCTTCCGCGCAGAACTCCCCCTGCGATCAATACTGACATTCAGACGCCGCTACAGACTTTTTTTTCAAACAAAAATCGAAATGTGAAATAACCCCAAATTAACATCGAAAATCGCCCCGATTCAACTCGGAACCAGAGTCAAAGACGTCCAATCTGGTCAACGCTGTCCATATCTTCGCAGACGCCGGTGTCTGAGGTACTCCGAAGACCCGGATGTGTTTAAAGGCACCTTCTCAACTTTGCATCGAGTAGAATATTGAAAGCATTAGTTTGCCAACGAATTCTGACAACCACCAATCGAGAACATCGCTCATGTCAGAAAACGAAAGCCCTTCTCGCCCCACGCTGGACTACGCAAGGCCCACTCAAAGAACACGCGATGTTATCCCAGCGCTAATCACATTCCTCACCGTGCTCGGCCTTCTGCTGACTATCGTTTCGATCCTTATTCCTTCATTTATGCGATTAAGGCAAACTGGGAATCCCGGCAAATGCCCCTCGAACCTCCGCCAAATCGGCCAAGCTATCCTTCTCTACGCCAATGATCATCATGGCGCTTATCCTGATTCAGTAAGCACAATACTTCTTGAGGAGGAGGTCACTTCTCAGCTTTTCATCTGCCCAACTTCCAACGACACCCCCGCCACCGGCCCCACCACCCAGGCCGTCGCCGCCAATCTCACCGCCGGCGGCCACCTCTCCTACATCTACCTCGGCCGCGGCTGGACGGTTGCAATGACACCCGCCAACGCGATCGTCGCATATGAGCCTTTATCCAACCACGGCGGCGACGGAATGAACGTCCTCTTCGGCGACGGCCACGTCGAATTCCTCTCCGCAATCGCCGCCAAACCCATCCTCGCCAACGCCGCCCCCGGCAACCCGCCTGTAACCCTGCCCAGTCAATAAAAACAACTCCACCTCTCATAGCACACAATTAGCCAATCCCTAATCCCTCACTAATGAACCGCGGCTAAACAATGCCCCGGAGAAATGTAAAGCGCAGGTTTTATCTGCGCTCGTTTTTGGAGAAGGAGAAATGCACGTGAAAAAAGCAATCCTGGCTTCGGTTCTAGCCCTGTTTTCCGCGGCCTCCAGCCGCGCCGCCATCATCATCTCGGAAGTCGATCCAACAGGAAGTTCCAATTCCAGCTACAAAGCGGATTGGTTCGAACTGACCAACACCGGCGCTTCCGATCAAGATATCACCGGCTGGAAAATGGATGACAATTCGCAATCGTCTGCCTCGGCCGTCGCGATACGCGGAATCACAAGCATCCCTGCGGGTGGTTCGGTTGTATTCATCGAAGATGGCGCTGCCACGAATGCCGCAAATGATCCCACGATTGAAGGCGCCTTTGAAACCGCCTGGTTCGGCTCGAATGTCCCAACTGGATTTTTGATTGGCGCGTATGGCGGTTCTGGAGTTGGATTGGGCGGATCCCCTCCCGGCGATCAAGTTAATATCTTTAATGCTTCCGGTACGCAGATTACGGGCGTCTCCTTCGGTGCCGCCGCCAACTCCCCTCAAGGGACCAGCTATGACAATGCAGCGGGCATCGGTGATGTCACCACTCCGCCCCCCGCCATTTCGACGCTAAGCGTCGCCGGCACCAACGGCGCATTCCTTTCATCCGATGGCAAAGAAACCGGCTCCCCCGGCACCACCGTCCCCGAACCCGCCAGCCTCACCCTCCTGGCCGGCGCAACGCTGCTTTTAATCCGTCGCCGCCGCTCGGAATAAACTCCTCGTCAAATTTCTCGCCATCGCTTAATAGCGTGGTTCATCGTCTTGGCGACGAACTCGAGTTCTTGCAGATTTTCGCCCGTCAGAAGGCGGATCGAAAGTCTCTGTCGCAATGCGATCTTCAACCGTCCCATCGATGTCTCGATACGCCCAACATGAATGGCGCGGATATCACCCAATGAGATCAGCCGTTCTTTTTCACCCCAGATGCCGGGTTGATGCAATTGCAAACTCGTCTGGTCAATGCTTAAGCGGACAGGCCTTCTCCGACGATTACGGAACAGAGGGATTAATGCCACAGAACCAATAGATGCCAAAATAATCACCCCTGCTTGCATAAGATCGCCCTCATTCCATTTGCGCGGCCTGGAAATGGCGCCGACTATGTCCAACACCAACAAACTCCAGCTCAACAGAATCAAAGGCAATGAAACTATGATTCGCCAAACGAATTCCCATCTCGTCAGTGGCCGGCGCACAATCGTTATGCGATCAGTTTCAACCTGCATTACGAATCTTCCTGAATAAGACGCGTATACCCCTGGCTCACTTGGAATCTGCTCCGTTGCCGGATTTGAGTAATCTAAAAGGAACGGCATTCATCCGAATCATACTTCATTCTCTCCCACCTCGTACGGCAAGCACCTCTATCCCCTCATCCTCCCCCACCGCAGTTTCGCCGAACGCGATCGCGGGTTACGTTTCTGCTCCATCTCATCAGCAACGATCGGTTCCCGGCTGATCTCCGAATAAATCCCCCCGCGTAAACCATCGCGAAACGCCTCCTTCACTCGCCTGTCCTCGCCGCTGTGAAAGCTGATGATCGCCCCAATTCCCCCAGGCCGCAGCACATCCGGCAGCACCGCCAGCAGCCGATCCAGATTCGCCAACTCTCGATTGACCAGAATCCGCAGCGCCTGAAATGTCCGCGCCGCCGGATGCAGCTTCGCGCCGTTGCCGCGCTCAATCGTAAAATCTCGCGCCTCGCAGACGATCGCCATCAATTCTTCGGTCGTCGTAATTGTCTTGGTCTTTCGGCGTTCGACGATCAATCGCGCAATTTGCGGCGCATCCGTCTCATCACCCAGTTCCAGCAGCGCCGCCGCCAGTTCGCGCTCGCCCATGCGATTGACCAGCGCCGCCGCCGGCTGCCCGCGCGTCGGGTCCATCCGCATATCCAAAGGCCCACGCTGGCGATATGAAAACCCCCTCGCCGGATCGTCAATCTGCGGGCTCGCTACACCCAAATCCGCAATCACCGCGTCCACGCGCTCCACTCCCGCCTCAGCAAGCACGGTCGGCAGCGCCGCAAAGTTGTTATGAAATAGATCGAACCGTCCGCCGACCGTCTCAAGCTTCGCCCGCGCCAGCGCGATATTCGCCGGATCGAAATCGATGCCAATCAATCGCCCGCCCGGCTTCACCCGCTCCAGCATCGCCGCCGAGTGCCCGCCTAAGCCAAGCGTACAATCAACAACCATCTGGCCAGGCTGCGGCGAGACGACTCGCAGCAGATCATCGAGCAACACCGGAACGTGACGCGTTTCCCGCTTCATCGATTTCGATCATATCGATCCGCACGTTCCGAACTACACGAATCAATTCCACGAATCAATTCGTCGTCGGATCAACCGGCTCGTTTGGCGGCTCGACCGGTGGATGAATCCGATGCGTCAGACTCACCGCCGCCCCGATCCCAAGAAACGCAAACGCCGCCGCGATCGCGGTGATGCCCCAATCCAGCGCCGTTTGAGGAATCAAATGACCGATGAGGTTCACTATGATGTTCCAACCCTTTGCAAAAGCATTCGTGATCTGATCGATCGTCGGCCCGAACATCCACGCCGGAACCGCCGCTGCTCCGATCACAACAAAAATTATCGCATACGAGCGCAGGAAGCAGAAAACATAAGTCAGATACGCGCCCGCGATCGCCAATCGAGTTGGCGTGATGGCAATCGCAGCGTTGCTTCCCAAGTTGAAACAAAGCGGCAGCGGATTGTTCAGCGACACCATCATTGCCACAATCGGCAGCAACGCCCCAAGC